>JAPYRO010000007.1 GCA_029941095.1 Dehalococcoidia bacterium | reverse complement strand
ATTTCTGATGACTCTCGAATAAAGTTAACCTTGCCAAGTTTGCAATATCTTATAGATCAGAATGCAAAAATAATTTTGATGTCGCATAGAGGGCGCCCTTCAGGAAAAATTGAATCACTGTCCTTAAAGCCTATTGGGAAGCACTTAGGTTCACTTCTTGGAATTAATGTTCCTGTGCTAGAGGATTGTATTGGAGACCAGGTAATCGAAAAAACCCGCTCCCTAGCCCCCGGAGGGATTTTACTATTAGAGAACCTTAGATTTCATAAAGAAGAAGAAGCCAACGATCAGGATTTTGCGTTTGCGTTGTCTTTATTAGGTGACTATTACGTTAATGAAGCATTCAGTGTTTCACATAGAGCACATGCGTCCATGGAGTCACTACCACAACTACTACCGAGTGTCGCAGGATTGCTTCTCGAAAAAGAAATATTTGAACTCGGTCGGATCCTGCGAACTCCGACAAAACCCTTATCTTTAATAATGGGAGGGGCAAAAGTCTCGGACAAAATGAACCTGCTGGAAAAATTAGTCCCCTTATCAGAAAACATTCTAGTTGGAGGCGGGATGGCAGCAGCGTTCCTATCCATATCTGGACATAACATAGGGAATAGCATGCTAGAACCAGACGGAGAATTTTTGGCGAGAAAAATTATTTCGATAGCCAAAACCACCAAAACAAACTTATTAATTCCCCAAGATGTTCTAACTAGTAACAATATTTCAAATCCAGAATTCTTTCAAACTGTTAACGTTGATTCCATACTTGACGATCAAATGATCGTGGATATAGGGCCCCAAACCATCTCCGATTTCTCAAAAGTTTTGACAACCAGTAAAACAATCCTATGGAACGGCCCAATGGGAATCTTCGAACTGGATGAATTTTCTAACGGAACCAAGAAAATCTCGCAAGCTATCGAACAACAAGCTCATAATGGAAGTATTACACTTTTAGGAGGAGGTTCTACTGCGGAAGCAGCGAAGAAATTTGGTATATTAGATAAAGTAACTCATGTATCCACAGGAGGGGGAGCCTCTCTACAATTTCTTGAAGGTAAAGATATGCCAGGAATTAAGTACTTGATGGCCAATTCTGGCTAACATAAAAGAGGGAATAATGTCGAATTTTGAATTAATAAGCTCTATATCCAAAAAGACCAACAGTAAAATTGTATTTCTAGTTGTCGATGGACTGGGAGGCTTGCTTCACCATGAAATAGGAATGACAGAGTTAGAAGCTGCTTCCATACCCAATCTTGACCGTCTTGCAAGAACAGGAACCACTGGATTAACGATACCAGTGGAACATGGTGTCACTCCTGGTAGCGGTCCCGGCCATCTTGCTCTTTTCGGATACGACCCGTTCAAATATCAAATTGGACGAGGGATATTAGAAGCTCTAGGCCTTGAAATGCAGTTTAGTGAAAATAGCATTGCTGGGAGAGGTAACTATTGTTTATTGGATGCTGAAGGGAAAATTAAAGATAGAAGAGCAGGTAGATTGAGCACGGAACAAAATATCGAGCTCACTGAAGCATTAAACGATATAGCGATAGATGGCGCTACCATCAACATTAAGGCCGGTAAAGAGCACCGTGTAGCTGTTGTTTTTAACCCAACAAGCGGTTCTAAATTTAGCGATGAAATAACCGATAGCGACCCCCAGCAAACAAATGTTCCTCCTAACCAAGTTAAAGCTATTACAAAAAATGCGTCGGAAACAGCTTCCGTAGTTCAAGCTTTTCTTGAAAAAGCAAATGCGATTCTTGGAAGATCTTCTATAGCTAATGGGATCATTTTGCGCGGTTTCTCTAGCAAGCCCAAAATCCCACAAATGAAAAAAATATATAAGCTTAACCCAGTTTGTATTGCAAGCTACCCTATGTATAAAGGGTTATCTCAAATGCTAGGAATGAGCATCGCACCAACGGGAGATACATTTGGAGATCAATTAGCGACATTGAAAGATCAGTGGGGAAATCATGATTTCTTTTTCGTTCACTACAAACCAACTGATTCTGCAGGTGAAGATGGCAATTTCACCGAAAAAGTAAATGCTTTGGAAAATTTGGATCAACAACTACCGGAAATTCTTGACCTTGACCCCGATGTTTTAGTGGTAGCAGGAGATCACTCTACTCCTAGCGTTCTGGCAGGGCACTCCTGGCATCCTGTGCCTTTTTTGATACACTCTGCGATGAACCAAAGCGGAGAAACAGAAAAATTCACAGAGAGAGAAGCAAGGAAGGGTGCTCTAGGGACGATTCAAGCAACAGATTTAATGGCCTTGGCATTGGCACACTCAGGAAAATTAGAAAAGTTCGGTGCATAAGAAATTAAGGAACAACAATGCGTGACATAATTATAGCTGGTAATTGGAAAATGAATAACAATACCCAAGAAGCAGAAATATTAGTGGAGGAAATTAGGCAAAACGTTAGATCTATCAACCATGTTGAAATGATTTTATGCCCCCCTTTTACTTCTCTAAGTAAAGTCGCAGAATTAACCAAAGAAACAAATATAAAAGTGGGAGCTCAAAATATCTTCTATGAAGATAATGGAGCTTTCACCGGGGAAATTTCAGCAAGAATGATAAAAGAGCTTTGTGATTACGTAATTATTGGTCACTCGGAAAGGCGTCTACTTTTGGGAGAAACAAACCAAGTTATTGGCAAAAAGGTAGTAGCTGCTATTAAAGAAGGCTTACATATCATTCTTTGCGTGGGCGAAACATTGGAGCAAAGAGAACGGGGAGAAACCCAATTAGTCATCAATACACAGCTTGCCGAATCACTATCCAAAGTACAAGAATTTGAAAATATCACCATAGCTTATGAACCTGTCTGGGCAATAGGGACAGGTGTTTCCGCATCAGTTGAAGACTGCAAAAAAGGGATCCGAACGATACGTTCAATTATTGAAAAAATGTACGGGACTTTATCCATGCAATCATCGAAGATACTGTACGGCGGGAGCGTAAACCCGAAAAACATTGAATCTCTGCTGAGTGAAGCAGAAATTGACGGTGGATTAATTGGAGGAGCGTCTTTGGACCCCGAGAATTTTGTCTCGATTATCAATAAATCAGAACTATTTTACTCAAAAACTAGTATCAATGACTAGCATACCCGATGAACGACAACTAGAATGTTAATAACTTAATTTCCCAGGAGGATTACCCCATGAGCAATAACCAAAAAATTAGAATCGGAGTAATAGGTGCAGGCGCGCACAGTAAAAGACGAGTTTTACCAGAGTTGAACGAGATGTCAGAAGTAGAGTTAGTAGCAGTAGCTAACAAAACAAAAGAGTCTACTGCTGAGGTTGCAGCAACTTTTGGGTTTGACCGGGCCGAAGAAGATTGGAAGTCTATCGTAATTTCAGAAGACATCGATCTTATCTATAATGGCACCCACGCACCTGAGCATCATGCCATTATTCTTGCCGCAATATCCAACGATAAGGATATTTTTACCATGAACCCTTTAGTGATGACTTCGCAACAAGGTGAAGAAATAGTTAAGGCACTTGAACAACATTCCAAAGTCCGATTCAAACAATATCCCTCGTTTGCCGCACATCCCTACGCTAGAGAGGATGAAATTGTATTAGAGTTACTAAAATCCAACCGGTTGGGAAGAATATTAACTGCAAACGTGACTTGGCATACGCCATATCTAGCTCTCGCAAGTTATCAAGAGGTAATGCACAGATGGGTCGGTAATCACAAGCGGGTCCTAGGTTACAGGAAGCAATATGAAATTAGTGGAGAAACAGTGCATGGAAGGCCGGTAAAAAGAGGAGTAACCTCTGTCCTAGCTGAACTAGAGAATGATATATCAGTAACTTATACCCATAACACCGCCATATCAGAATTTCTGAGAAAACCAAAAGTGGAAATACATGGAGAAGATGCCTCTCTTGTAGTTTATGGAGGGCAGCTAAATTATGCTGATCAGGACGAGGGCGCGCTAAACCATGAAGGCCCTTCGATATTTATATCAAATTCTTCTACCGGTCAAATGGAACCTGTTGAAATACCAAATCACTTAACCGATTCGTGGAGTGACCCAAGGGGTGTTTTGGTTGAAAAGCAATTCATTGAATGGTTATTATCTGGAGCGACTCCATCTCCAATACTTTTAGATGCCGTTACAGCTCTAAAAAGTCTGGACTTTGCAGAGGGTTTTGTCGCTTCCATGAGACAAGCAAATACGTGGATTGATCTTCCAGATAGATCCTAGAAAAGTGTTGGGGTATCATTGGTCAACCTTATAGCGATTATAGGACCAACTGCTACCGGGAAATCTCGGTTCGCGATAGAATTGGCTGAATCTGTTGACGGCGAAATCATCAATGCAGATAGTAAACAAATCTATAAATATATGGACATTGGTACAAGTACCCCCGATTCATTTCAAATAGCTAAAGTAAAACATCACATGTATAAACTGGTAAATCCAGACCAACCGTTCTCTCTTGGAGTTTACTTGGATCACGCGAGACGAACGATAGATGATGTTCTCAAAAAAGATAAGGTGCCTATATTGGTTGGAGGAACAGCTCAATATATATGGGCAATTTTAGAAGGTTGGCAAGTTCCTAGTGTACCCCCAAACCCATCTTTGAGAACTAAACTAGAAAACTTAGTAGAGACAGAAGGAACCCACAATTTACATACTAGACTGGCAAATACAGACCCTATTGCTGCTGGGAAAATACACCCGAATAATGTAAGGAGGGTAATCCGTGCATTAGAGGTTATAGACCAAACCGGTGAGATGTTCTCTAAATTGAGCAGAAGAAAAACTCCGAGCTGGCAAGTAAAAATCATAGGACTAACAATGGATAAGTTTAAGCTACAAGAAGCGATAGCTCACAGAATTTTAGAGCAATTCCAAGGTGGCTGGCCTGAAGAGGTTAAAACATTACGAGAAAAAGGTTATACAGCGGAATTACCATCGTTATCTGCTTTAGGGTACAAAGAAATTGGGCAATATGTCGATGGACACAGTACAAGGGAAGAAACAGTATCGCAAATAACGAAATTAACACATCGGTTTAGTAGAAAACAATATGGATGGTTTCGATTATCAGATCCCAGAATTCATTGGATCGATCGGTTAGAAAAGCCCTCTCCTAGAATAATCGGAGACATTGTAACTGATTTAAATTTACGATAGATAAAATATTTCAATCAGCCTATCATTATTAGGTACCCGAAAACACCCTTGACTCTATAAGAAAGAATTTAACAAATGGATTTTCATAAAATGCAAGGAACTGGCAACGATTTTATTGTTTGCCACGATCCAGGTGGCAACGAAACTAACTGGGCCGAGCTCGCAGCCAAAGTCTGTAGCAGACGCTTTGGAATAGGGTCTGATGGCTTGATCCTGGTAAACAGCGCAACCTCCTCAGATATCTCAATGCGTATGTTTAATCCTGATGGGTCAGAATCTGAAATGTGTGGGAATGGTATTCGATGTGTCGCTAAATTCGCATACGACGAAGGACTGGTAGATAACCCTAGTAACATGACAATTTCAACTATGTCAGGAATCTATGAAGTTTGGTCAACAATAGACTCGAGTGGAAACATAGAAAAAGTAAGAGTTAATATGAATAAACCAATAATCGAGCCGAGTAAAATTCCCGTAACCATTGATTCAAACGGGCCGATTGTAGACTACCCAGTCAATATTGATAATAATGATCTGAATCTAAGTTTTATATCAATGGGCAACCCTCATGCGATACATTTCTATGATGGGGATCTGGAGTCGGTAGATCTAGAAGACCTAGGCCCCGTAGTTGAGTCACACACACTATTTCCAAATAAAACAAATTTTGAAATAGTAAATGTGCTAAACAGAGAATTACTGAAAGTAAGGGTCTGGGAAAGAGGAGCAGGTATTACCCTCGGATGTGGTTCCGGCGCATGTGCCTCTTTCGCAGCGGCTCATCTCAAAGGTTTAGTTGGAAATCGTGCAGATGTCGAACTTCCAGGAGGCACACTAACTATCGAATGGGACGGAGAGGGTTCAATATATATGACAGGTTCAGTGGAAACTGTGTTCACTGGAACCATTTAAACCAATTTATTGCATGACTTAGAGCGTAGTTACAGTCTCTGTTTCACCGAGGACCGGCCGTTTCATTGTTAAATATAAATAGACCGAAATTGCTCCGGGTAACGCCAAACTTAGGAATGCTAATCTATAACCATCTGCCCCATATATGTCATACATGAAACCCGCATATACTGGAGCAACTATACCAGTAATCGAAGACAAGAATTGCTGGGTCCCAAGCAAGGAACCATAGGCTTTTCTCCCAAAAAATTCACCAAGGATTGCAAGTCTTCCCGGGTTACCTAAACCAAATCCAAATCCAAATACCACGGCATATATAATACCAATGGCCGGGTTATATATTGCCACGAACATTATAGCCCCTAAAAACTGGAGGGCCCAAGCTCCTGCCACTACCTTACGTGTGTCATACATATCAACAAGTATTCCTCCAACTATCCTACCTGGGAAGCTAGCAAGCGGCCACAATGTAACAAGAGTTGCAGCCCAAACATCAGGTAAACCAAAACTCTTAAAAGCTACATATTGATGAATAACTAAAGCAGAAAAAAAAGTGAACCCACACATTGATGACAAAGCATACTTCCAAAAAGCCGAGGTCCGAAGAGCTTGTCTTAGAGAAAAGTCTTGTCCTTGTTCTATATTTGAATCATCGCTAATGGGTCTATCCTCTCCATCAGGAAATAAACCGTATGATTCGGGTGATCGTCGCATCACTATCGCGAGTGGGAGACAAATAACCCATGTAGCTATCCCCATATAAATTAAAGTCTCTCTCCAAGAAAAAAATGCTATCATAGCCACTATGACAGGCACTAGAAGTGAACTAAGTCCAGGCCCATACGAAACCAAAGCCATGGCGCGCCCTCTCTTACGAACAAACCATGCGTTTACCGCGGTGTTTACAGTTAAAAATGAGCCAAACCCTAAACCAAAAGCTAGCAAACCAAACGATAAATAAAATTGCCAAAGATTGGTTATCTGGGAGAGTAAAATAAACCCAACTCCAAGAATAAATATTCCTCCGATTAGTGACTTTCTGGGCCCAAAACGGTCCGTTATATAACCTACAATGGGACCAAAAAGACCCTGCTCTAGTCGCTGAAACGCAAAAGCGCCAGCCGCTACACCTGCACCCCAACCAAACTCTCCGAGTATTTCATCAAAAAATGGTGAGAAACCGTAGAAAAAGACTCCCGAGGTATAAAATAGAATACCGAACCCTGATAAAGCCATCCACCATCCATAGAATATTTTTGGCTTAGATCTCAATTTCAACATTCACCTTTGCCATTCTTATTTAGGGACATAATGAACCACGTAGTACGAACCAGAGTCAATTTCTTAATTTTTCAGTTTAGTGACTGCATCTTTTAGTGCACTAAAATCAGGCTGCTCCGGGGGTGGAACAGCTTGTTTATAAGTAACAATTCCTGACGCATCTACCACGAACACTGCTCTCATCGATGTCGTATACCCTGACATTCCAGCAAAATCATTTAAAGCTATTCCATAATTCTCAATAGTTTTACGAGTATAGTCACTCAAAAATTCAAAGTTTAGGTCATTATCTGCAATAAAGGCATTTTGAACAAAAAATGAGTCAACACTAATACCATATACTGAAACACCCAGTTCATTGTATTCATTCATTGAATCTCTAAATGTACAGGCTTCCTGTTGGCATCCCCCAGTAAAAGCACCTGGGAAAAACACTAGCACTGCAGGCTTACCCCCCAAATCATCCAGTGTGAAACTCTTTCTCTCGTTATTAACTAAAGTAAGTTGTGGGGCAGATTGGCCTATTTCCGCTGACATTATTATCTCCTCAGTTTTGATTTTTGCACAAATCTTTATAGGATAGGAGTATTGCAATTAAAACTATAACTTATGTTAGTAGAGTTAGTTAGATAATTCGGCATAAATAATGACGATTTAAATATAATTACAGCTATCATGATTAAGGAAACTTCATAAATTGAGTTGGGGATGGTTCACAGGCAGTATATTTGGGGCATTACTATATAAATCTGCGAAAACTGTAGGTGAAAAATCCAATATCCCTAACCAAATAATTTGCCCAAATTACGGCGTGGGGTTTGAACTAAAACGTGAGGATATCTATTGAGCCATTTCAGGTTCAGGCTTCTTTATAGTAAGAGCTAACATAGCAGACAATAATAATGGGATCGCCAACAAGCCCAACCCAATTCGATAGTGTCCAAAATAATCAAACATAAAACCTAGAAAAACAGGAGATAGTATTGCTGGGATTCCAGCAATACCCATTTGGATTCCCGATAGGCGGCCAAAAACGTTTGGGCCCCAGTATTCTGACTGAAGCGCAAACCTTACAGGGCTTACACTACCAATTCCCATGCCTATCAACATGGCTCCTAGAATCGCCACTAATGGTATTGTAGCTATCGCGAATAAAACAGTTCCAACAAATTGAAGGGCGATCGCGTAGCTAAGAACAAACCGTTTATCAAATCGATCGGCAAGCCACCCCGCAAAAACACGAGCAGGTAGGCTCGGGATTGCAAAGCCCAAAACAAAAATCCCGGCGGTGACCGACGAAGAAAATCCGTAAGAGCTGAGTATATCTGCAGCGAAAGTTACAACCGACCAACTGCCACCAATCAAAAATAATACTCCCACGTATTGTAAATAACTTTGGCTCCAAAGAATTGTTTTAAGAGGGACACGGTGCACTGGTTTATCATCTTGCGTGTCCAAATTATCGGTTTCTTCAATATCACCGTCGGGATTCAAGCCATGATCTTTTGGATGATCACGCATGACGAAAAACGTCAAAGGAATACAAAATAGCCAAAAACCTAACCCCGCTAATAATAATGTAGTTCTCCAGCCGAGGGATGGAATTATATATATCCACAAACCTCCCAAAATCGCGGAACTACCCGGACCCAACACAAGAAGAGAAAAAACCAAACCCCTATTGCGCTGAAACCAGTTATTTAAAAGGGCAGCAACCACAACATAAGAACCCGCGCTTAAGCCAAAGGCTATAACAATAAAAACTAAATAATATTGCCAGAGGTTTTGAATCCTACTAAGCGCCATAAACCCTAACCCAGCGAAAAATAGTCCTGCGAGCATCGTCCTTCTTGCCCCCCATTTATCGACGATAAACCCACTAAAAGGGCCAAAAATACTCGCCTCTAGTCGATGCAAAGATGGAGCGACAGCAGCGACCCCACGACTCCACCCAAATTCCGCAATAATCTCTTTAAAAAACCCGGAAAAACCCCAAAAACCAACACCATCGACATAGAAAGATATCAGCATCCCAGCGGCAACCATATTCCAACCTTTAAAATATCGCGGTTTCTTGTTGGAGGTGTTTTGGTCTTTGGGTATTAAACTCATATATCACCGAGGTTCGGTAACTTGCTAATCATGGGAGGTCTCATTGAATAAATCATCAACACAGACAACACTAATGGTATTACAAGAAATATAAATGCCAAGCGGTAATCAGTCATATCAGCAACCCATCCTACGAATATGGGAGCTATAAATCCGCCCAAGGCACCAATACCAATTTGTATACCCATTAATGATCCAAAAATGCTCCTTCCCCAATACCTTCCTTGCAAGGATAAGCGCGCTGGGTTACTTCCGCCCCATCCTATTCCATAGATAATTTCAAAAATAATGGCGACCCAAATGTTATAAATAGCAACGAATAGTATTGCACCAATAAGTTGAAAGCCCAGCATACTTGTTGTAACAATTCTACTGTCATATTTATCCGCAAGATATCCTGCGTAAAATCGCATAGGCAAACTAGCCAAAGTAAAGATCAGAATCATAAAGCCAGCATTTTGAGTACTAATTCCAAAACTTACAAGAGCAGGTATATGATGAACGACCATAGCGGCAATGGCCATTTGCTGAAAACCACACGCAATTACATAGAGCCAATAAGACTTATGGCGCAAAACTTCTCGAAAAGAAAAACCCGGCTCTTCCATGGTTAATTCACTTTCTCCAACTGGTTTGAGGTCAAGACCGTCTGGCGTCATCCCATATTTTTCTGGGGCAGAACGCAAAACTAATGCTAGTGGGATTGCAAATACCCACGTTGAAAGACCAACAAAATTAGCGACCGGGCGCCATCCATGCACATCAATGAAAAAAACAATCAGCGTTACTAGAATTCCACCAAAACCAGGGCCCATAAAAGTAAGACCCATCGCCTTTCCGCGACTCTGGACAAACCAATTACTTACGGCAGTAGCAACGATAACGTAAGCTGTCGCTCCCATTCCTGTCCCAATCAGTATGAATGCAACATAATAATGCAGCGGTTCAGTAACTTTGGAAAGCACGACAAAACCTAATCCACCCACGAACATTGCGAAACTAGTGACAATTCTAGGTCCTAATTTATCGACGAGAAAACCAGCAAAAGGAGCCATAAGAGCGGTCTGCAGAGCTTGTATCGAGGGTCCCATCGCAACTTCAGCCCTAGTCCATTTTAAATTTACCCTGATCGCATCAAAAAAGGCGCTAAACCCAAAAAAGGAAATCCCGGTTGTGAAAAACATGAGTAGCATACCGGCTAACACCATCCACCAGCCGTAAAAAATTCTCGTGGGGTTTCCCGTTAATTTTTTTATTATTTTTTGTTTAGCCATCAGCTTAACTCTACATTCTATATAAATAAGATCTAGACCTCTGTAATAATCCAAAGATCTCTACAGTCCATGTTTATTTAATCTATATTTTATCAGAAATTATATTAGGGGCTTTCATTGAATGTATCATGATTACTGCAAACGCGAGGGGGATTATCATTAGAGAAAACGCAAATCGGTACCCGCTAGAGTCGGCAAACCAGCCAACTAAGATTGGAGCTATAAATCCTCCTATGGCACCCGATCCAATTTGGATTCCCATAAGCGAGCCAAAAATACTGCGCCCCCAATAATGTCCCTGCAAAGACAACCGTGCTGAGGTGCTACCGCCCCACCCTATTCCGTAAGTAAGTTCAAATAGTAAAGCAATCCAAATGTTGGACACTCCAATTAAAATTATCGCCCCGCATAACTGTAAAATAAGCATGCTTAGAAAAACTATCCGAGGATCATATTTATCAGCCAAATAACCAGAGAAAAATCTTAGAGGCAAACTACTAAGTGTAAAAATCAACACCAAAAAACCCGCCACCTGCGATGTTATCCCAAAACTAACCAGTGCAGGTATATGATGAACAACCATAGCACTGACCGCCATTTGTTGGCACCCACATGCAATAATAAATAACCAATAAGAGCGATCCTTTAGTACATCACGGAACAAAAATTGTGCTTCACTCTCACTTTCCGTTCCGTAACCCGAGGCAGCAGTATTTCCTGATGGTACAACAACAGTTCTACCATCAGGAAGCAAGCCATAATTTTCAGGAGCTCCGCGCAAGAACAATGTTAAAGGAACAGCTATTACACAGGTTATTATGCCAATAGAATTAGCAACTGCACGCCACCCTTCTATATCTATAAAAAACACAATTAGTACGACTATGATGCCACCAAAACCTGGGCCCATCGAAGTCGCTCCCAACGCTTTACCTCTGCTCTTAATAAACCAGTTGTTGATCGCAGTATTGACCATGACATACGCTGTCCAGCCCATACCGGTGCCAATAAGTATTAAAGCTAAGAAATAGTGGCTAGGGGCAGTGACTCTTGCCAAAATAATAAAACCTAATCCACTGACAAACATCGTTGGGGTAACTACTTTTCTAGGCCCAAAACGGTCTACCAAAAAACCAACAAAGGGTGCCATTATAGCTTGATAGACTTCCTGGATTGATGGGCCTTGAGCAGCTTGAGCACGGGTCCATCCAAGATCTTTTCTTATAGCATCAAAAAAAGCACTGAACCCGAAGAAGGATACCCCTGTTGTAAAAAACATAACGAACATCGCGGATATAACCATCCACCAGCCATAGAAAATTCTGCTCGGATGCCTCTTATGATTCTTATTAAATAGTCGGTTAAACATTATCTTAATCGTATGTTCTTGAGATAAAACAATCAAATCTGCTAGAGTGCAAGGGTTACAATAATATTTGATTATGAAAAGGAATGGATCATCGATGAAAATAGCTAATCGTATATCAGACTTACCACCGTATTTGTTTGTCGAAGTATCTAAAAAGATTAACCAGAAACGTGCCCAAGGTGAAGACGTAATTTCATTAGCAATCGGGGATCCCGATTTACCAACTCCGGACCATATAATCGACGCTCTTAAAACCTCTTTAGAGGATACTGCTAATCATCGCTACCCTGAATCAGAAGGGTTACCCGAATTTAGAGAAGCTGTAGCTAGATGGTATAAAGATAGATTCAACGTAATTCTTAATCCTGATACTGAGGTATTACCGACATTGGGATCTAAAGAAGCAATCGCTCATTTAGCTTTGTGTTACATAGATAAAGGTGATATCGCACTTGTTCCTGATCCAGGGTATCCCGTTTACAGTATAGGTACCTTACTTGCAGGAGGCGAATCCTACTTAATGCCTCTAAAAGAGGAATATGGTTTCTTGCCTGATTTGGAAGCTATACCAGAAGATATTGCCCAAAAAGCCAGTATATTATGGATCAATTACCCTAATAACCCAACTAGCGCAGTCGCTACTATTGATTTCTACAACAAAGTAGTCTCCTTCGCAAAAAAATATGACATCATTATTTGTCATGACGGGCCGTATACAGAAGTCGCGTATGACGGATACAAGCCCATAAGTTTTTTAGAAGCAGAAGGGGCAAAAGATGTTGGGATAGAATTTCACTCACTGTCTAAATCTTTCAATATGACGGGCTGGAGAGTGGGAATGGCTGTAGGAAATCCAGACGTTATTAATGCACTAATGATAGTAAAATCTAACATCGATTCTGGTATCTTCCAACCTGTGCAGCATGCTGGTATCGCCGCTCTAAATGGACCACAAGATATCATTAGCACAAGAAACAAGATCTACGAAAAAAGAAGAGATAAACTTGTTACCGCTTTAACTGACATGGGCCTTGATGTCAAACCACCTAAAGCAAGTCTTTATGTATGGGCAAAACTGCCAGATGGATTGAATTCTGGTGACTTCGCAACAAATTTGATAGATAAGGCCAACGTTGTTGTAACACCAGGAAGAGGTTATGGAGAAGCAGGAGAGGGTTACATAAGGTGTTCTTTAACTGTCTCAGATGAAGAGTTAGACCGGGCTATCGCTCGCCTTTCTTCCGTTAAGATAAGTGATCTTCTTTAATTATCGATGACTCTGATAGTGCCTGTCATAAAAGGATGTACACGACACCAATAATCAAAAGATCCAGGCTTTTTAAATTGGTATTCAAATTGATCTCCAGTCGCTATAAATGGGCTTCCCCATTCACCGGATATCGGAGGGTTACCTTCAGTGACGGTGTGGGATTTATCATCGCCATTAATCCATCGAACAGTAGTACCACTGGTTATCTCTATGTTTTCGTATTCAAAATCTATAATCCTTATTTCTATAAGGCTTGAAGTTTGGCACCCAATCAGCAACGACGAAAAAATAAAAAATATTAAGAAAAACGCGCCATGCGTTAACCCATAAAACTGTGCACGTAATTTATATATACATAATCTTAGAACCATCATTTTGACTTGAGTAACAAAGGGATAGTATCAAAGCGTTCGCTACCAATAATTGCCTCGGGATCAGCCCCTAACCATTGGGATAAAACCGTAGAGTATACAGAGCGAAAGTCGGTCGTGAATTTGAGGTTATCCTTATCGAGACCAACTAAATCAGGTTTTTCTCCATAAATCCCTCCGGCCACGGGTTTCCCCATCAAGAACATAGGGGCAGCTGCACCATGATCAGTCCCGCCACTACCATTACTACCAACTCTTCTACCAAATTCCGACCATGTCATTATCAAAACATCATCTTCTTTATTTGCGGCCCTAATATCCTGAAGAAAAGCATAAATTGCCTCAGACATCGTTTTGAGCAAATCAGGTTGCTCTACTAATTGATCGGAATGCGTATCAAAGCCTCCGATCCTAACATGACCAACTTTAACCCCCAGTCCTGCCGTTATAGCTTGAGCGATCAGCTTGAGGCTGTTCGCAAAGGAAGTATCCGGGTACTCAATAGTTGAAACATACTGATCTGCAGCTTCTTTAATTTGTTGAGAACTCTTATATGCCGCTTCCATCGTGTTATCTAGCAAAATACCGTAGGGAGTTTGAAGCGGTGAAGCTGAGTACAGTTTCATTACGGCTTCTGCCCTTGATTGATTAGCCCCTATATATAGTGGATCCCCCTTTAATTGATATTCGGATACAGTTCGAAGAACAGGAGCAGAGTAATTTTCAGCAGAGTATTCGGGGGGCAGTTGGCCCTGACCAGTTGCTAAACCTTGGAATACACTATCTTGTGTGTGTTTCAGTGAATCAAAATATCGACCTAACCAACCTTGCTTAAGTTTCCCTTCGTTGTCAGACGTTTGCCATATATGCATAGACTCAAAATGCGAGTAACTTTGATTAGGGTACCCTACACCTTGGACAATGGCTAGATCTCCTTTATCCCACAATATCTTCATTTTTTCCAAAACGGGGTGAAGTCCTACCTCTCCATCCAGATCTAAGATCTCATTTTCCTTAACTGCTAAATAGGATCGGTGATCATAGTATTTCCCGTCTGTAAAAGGAATTACCGTGTTCAGTCCATCATTCCCTCCCGCCATCTGTACAATAACCAAGGTGCGATCAGGGTACGGAGAAGTATTTGTCGGGGATTCCAATATTGAAGATGCGACCGCTCTTCGAAAAACTGCAGGTAGAGTAGCAAACGCTGGTAATATCGCAACACTGGACTTCAAAAAATTCCGTCGGGTTAACTGCATATTCTAGTCACTTTCTTTCATGCCAATTGATAGTCGGGAGAAGACATGACGAGATAAATCAAGCTTCTAAGCCTTTCTTGCTCTAAATTCCACTGTTTATTCTTACCATTCCACTGTTTATTCCCAACTTTCCGTGTGGTTTCTGTCAGAGCATCAAAATAATTTACATATATGTTTTTTTCTTCATCAGAAATAACGTCATCCAGCAGTAAGGAAATTAAATATCCGACTATATCCTGAGTGGAATTTGCGAAATTAGAGGGAACAATTTTGTGAGGCTCGAACGTATTTAAGTGAAGACTCTTACTACCGGTGGCAAACGCGTTCGCGAAATTGAGTCTGCTAATTAAAGTAGAACTATTAATCCATTCATGACCTTCGGGGAAACCCGAAACATCGAAAGGTCGGAATAGCTCTTGGCCCATCGGGACGCTATATCGCTGCATCACCCAGTTAGCATCTGTATCAATTTTAAGAACTCTAAAAGCACCGGCTATAAGCTCTGCAGGGCTTTTAATTTTTGATCGATATGCGCGTTGCGAATAAAATTCATCTGAAGCGAGGATCTCACTCATAACCGCTTTGACACTATATCTCGTACGCTCAAAGATTGCGCTTAATTTTTCAATAATTTCATCGCTTGGATTATCATACACAAAAAATTCAAACAAACGTTTGGTAATGAATCCAGAAGTAACGGGTTGCTGCATAATAATATCAATTATGTCATCTCCATCATGCTCGCCTACCTGACCCATAAAAGTTTTTATATCGGAATCATGGTGGTACGGGAAAAACCCAGTTTCTTGGTCTTTAATTCCCCAACCTGTAAATGCTCGTGAAGCCTCTTTGACGTCAAGTTCGGTAAATGTACCAACACCCATAGAAAATAATTCCATTAATTCTCGAGCAAAATTTTCATTAGGTTTCTCTTTTTTGTTGAACCGATTATCCAAATATATAAGCATTGCAGGATCTCGAGCTACTTTCTTCAAGAAATCGTCATAATGAGAGAACGCATTCTCACGAAACAGTTGGTCTTGGTCTGCCATATATCGTTTATTGTTTGGGACCTTTCCAAAAGCGCTGGTAATCACCCCATGCCAAAACAAAACCATTTTTTCTTGCAACGGTCTTTTGCTGTAGATCATTCGCAAGAGGGTTTCTTGCTGTAGAGCATGCTTATAATTTGCTTTAGATTCATCGAACGACATACTGGAACCCAACCCCAGTTGTGAAAGCCTATTTTCTAGATCGGAATCGTCAATTTCTTCATAGTTCAAAAACCACTCTATAGCAGCTTCTTCCCCCATTTGAAGTAATTCATTAAGTTCTTTCTCATTAGCTCCAAAACCTACTCGTCGGGCAAGATGTTTCATTCGAATGATTGGATCTTCGATAATACCTTTAGTTAGATCGATTGCACCTGGAGAAGATTCGGAACCTGGGTTAACCAAAGTGTCCGATTGCTGTTTTTCTACGGAATTATAAGTGATCGAAGAAGTTTGAATTGTAGGATAAGTTTCACCCGTGGATTCAATCATTAGGGAATCATTGCTCCCTATCATCATGTTAGTACCAGGCACAGTAGTGGCAGTTGAATCTGATATTGAGCACGCTTGTTCAAACACGGCAAGAGCAGCTACGGATAAACCTAGCGTAGCAGCTGCTCTAAGAAATTCTCTTCGATCAAGATCTGCCACAAAAGGCTCCTAGTCTAGCGACGTCAAGATTGCCATTCTCATGAATAATCCGTGTTTCATCTGTTCAATATATTTTGCCCGAGGATCCGAATCAAACCATCTAGGTAGCTCGTCATTTCTAGGAAACGGATGCATGACTATACATTCCTTTGAAAGAAGATCTACATGATCTCTGGTCAATTCGTAAGATTCCGTGCTACCTCTTTCAGTCTGAACACGTGTCATATACAACACGTCTGCATCAGATAATTCAAATGTCATATCTTCATAACTTTCAAAGTAATGGCACTCATTATTATTTTGGAGATATGCGCCTAAAGAATGAACTGTTCTCCCATTAGCAATATCCCCAACGAAAACAATCTTCAGTCCTTCCAGAGCGCCTTTGTTTTTATAAATTGTTCTTAAATCTAAAAGGGCTTGAGTCGGGTGCTCGCCAGCTCCATCACCAGCATTAATTACAGGAACTTGGCTGGCCTCTGAAGCGATCTTCGCATCACCAGCATATTGAGAACGCAATACAATAAAGTCGCTGTAACTACCGATCGTTAAAATAGTATCTTGAAGATTCTCACCTTTAGATACGCTGCTATATTGAACCTCGTTGATTTGTATAACTGATCCTCCTAATCGAAGCATTGCAGAATGAAAAGATGAACTTGTGCGAGTAGATGGTTCGTAAAATAAATTTGTTAGCACTTTCTGATCCATTATAGATCGGTATTTTTGCGGATTTGCTTCTATATCATCAGAGACATCTAACAAATTTTTTAATTCATCTTCTAAAAGATCATTAATAGAAATTAGGTGTCGCATGATTTAAATTCCTATTCTTATCTTTGGATAAATAATTCACTATTCTCAGTTAAACATAAACCAATTATCCCACCAATACCAACTTATATAAATCCCTGAAATCATAAGAGTTAAAGCATATATCCGTTCCATATAAGGAACAACGGTTCTAATCAGTCCAGCACCCATAGATTTAAACGTAGCAGCCAACAATGTTATTAAAACAAGGCCGAAAGAAAGTCCTAATCCATAAAACGTAAATTGGATAACAGCCGCAGTCCCCCCCCACAAGGTCAATGC
>JAPYRO010000006.1 GCA_029941095.1 Dehalococcoidia bacterium | reverse complement strand
ACCGTCTTTTAGAATTAGATTGAGAGAGGTGTACCCTAGACTTTGTCCTAGTATTCCTGGCTTTGAATTTACTGATTGTAAAGCGGATATAGGTAAATCTAGACTATCAGAGCCTGTAAATGTACCTCGTTTTATTGTTATATATTCAGACGTTAGGATAAAAGCCGTTCTACGATATGAAATCCACCTAGGTACTATGAACAACAAAGCTATCGCTAGCTGGAGAGTCCCAAAGGTGAGAAAGTCGATAAAAAGGGAAACCACAATAAATATAATCCAGGGAACGATAGGAAGTACCCAAGCCCAGGGCGACTGTTTAACTAGTTCTCCATTAGTAGTGTCTATCGGCTCTTCGGGAGTTATATCTATTTCTTGAGTAGTGGACGGAAGTGTTTTATCTGTGATTTGTTCGCCACAGTTGCCACAGAAATTATTTCCTTCCGGTATTTCTGTTCCACATTTTTCACAAATGTACATTAGCTATATACCTAACGTGATTATTTTATATAAATTACAATATTTACTTAGAGATTTGGCTCTAACCAGTGGGATTTGCCAATAAGATAAAGTTACCATTTTCTTGGAGCTCATAAACCTTTGAGTCCTCAGAAAGCTCTATACCTACTATATTTTTGTCATGTATTTTAACAATAGCATTCTCTGGGAGGGAATTAAAGCCACGCACTGCTCTCTTAAGAGCCTGTCGGCTTTCCAGCCCAAACTTTTGAATATTAGGAGTCATTATTTCATTTATAACATCTCTCGCTTTTCCAAGCCCGGAAGCTAGAATCGCTCGCAAAAATTCATCTCCATTAGGTAGTTGTACAACCGGCATGGTGTAATTGGTTGAAACTTTAGCTAAAGCGTCCATAGCTAAGTCGGGTAAATATTTCATATGTATGGCAACTATGTTGATAAAATTAGCTTCATGAGCTCCTTCATCTGTTTCGGGAAAACGAATGGCTCCGGCAACAGCAGGGTCGATACGACGTCCTTTTTCATCTCTGGGGCTACCATATTCCTCCCAGAGAGTTTTCCTTACGTTTGTATAGTTCCAGCGAGTATGGCGTTCTTGGAATGACGCATATGCTGAGGCCAGTAAAACATTTCCTTCATAGCCTGTTTGTTCTTTAAAAGTCCAATGATGATCGATTACTTCGTCAATGTATTTATCTACAAACTCTTGAGTATAAAGCCCGGAGTCGATTAAAGAGTGTCGGAATGTTTGGCCGTGCCTTCGCTCCTCAAAACCCCATTGTATATATAATTCTCGAGTCGAGATGCTATCTCCTGCACCTTTTATTCCTTCGAACACATAGTCATCGACAACCGATTCTACCCCCATAAAACCTAGTAATATTTCTTTAGTGTTTTCCGTTATCATATGCCCTAATTTTGCCATTTCGTCGCGTTGAGTGAGGCGATCTGGAAACCACATCCTATGAATTGCCGCTTTTTTGAAATACGACTCATAGTTTTCTCTCATTTCTTTTTGAATAGCGAGCAATTTCCCTTTCATTGTAAGGGGCGTAGAAATAATATTTGCCATAGTAGTTACCTTCCTAAAGCTTTTTATACTGTCCTTATATCTGTGTTAGCAGATTGCCTCTTTTGGGGCGGACTAAGTTTTTCTACCGCGCACATACTATCGGCAAACCCGGATAGAAGCAATACAATTTATCCGATAACCGGCCTATAATATATAAGCATGCTTTGGGAGTGTAACTCAAAACCGCAAATACAGTAGCACTAATAGAGATTCTATTTTTCTTTATAATTTCTTATAAGGTTCTACTATCACGCTTAAGGAGAAGGCTATGAATTTAAGGTCTACCAATCTATTGGTGGGGATTATTTTAGCTATGGCCCTAGCAGGGGTCGGTTTTTTTCTACTCTCCAGCGATGATAAAAGCCAAAAAACGCTTCCTAGTAATGAATTATCAGCCTCTAGTAATAGTGTGGAATTTGTACACTCAGGAGAAGCTCTTCGTTTAGAGTTATTAGAGGGTTCTAGTGTTCGTTATTTGGTTGGTGAACAGCTCGCTCGTAGGGATTTACCTAATGATGCTATAGGAGTTACCAGCGATATTACTGGCGACATCTTTTTGGATAAATCTGGGCAAATTGATAAGAATAATTCTAAGATCGTAGTTAAACTTGATTCATTAGAGAGTGACGACTCGAGGCGCGATAATTATTTGAAAACAAGAACATTGATTGGATCTGCGCAATTCCCTGAAGCAGTTTTTGTTCCTGAAGAAATTTCTGGATTGGATTGGCCTATAAAAGACGGTGGGAAGTTAATATTTGAAATGGCAGGCCAGATGACAATAAGAGGAATTACCAAACCGATGACTTGGACAGTAGAGGCAAATTTAGAAAAAGGGATGATAACAGGGCATGCTGATACCAGGTTCTATTTTTCCGACTATGGAATCCCTAAACCAACCCTTCTTTTTATACTTAGTATGGACGATGAAATTCGCTTGGAAGCAGATCTTTTAATAAGAGTAAATGAAAAATAGCTTTGGATTGATTAATCTCGGGTGTGTATTTATGAACTAGACCAAAGATTGGCTTAAATTAGCAAACTCTTGAAGCTTTGACAGCCCTTCTCCCGAGTCTAGGATATCTCTTGCTTTTTCCACACCTTCATCGAGATTTTCAACGTTTTCGGCAGCTAATAATGCTGCAGCAGAGTTTATCAATACGAAATCTCTATATGGCCCTTTTGTTCCTTCTAGGGTTTGTATTAATATTCTCTTACTTGATTCCACCGTTCCAGATTGAATTTGCTCCATATTTACTAAGTTAAGCCCGTAGTCTCGAGGATCGATTTCAATGATTTTGGTAGGAGCTCCATCGGTATAGATACCCATAATAGATGGGCCACATAGGCTAATTTCATCCATGGGGCCTTCTCCGTGCACAACTATGGCTTTTTTTGTTCCTAGATATTGCAGAGCATCTGTTATGACTGGAACAAGGTCAGCATTAGGAACTCCTACTAATTGATGCCCAGCGTTAGCAGGATTAGTTAAAGGCCCTACAATGTTGAATATGGTTCGTATCCCTATTTCGCGTCGTGTGTCATTTGTTACGCGCATCGCAGGATGAAATATGAAAGCGTACATAAACCCTATACCAATTTTATTTATACATTCAGCTACTCCTTCCGGCCCTAGGTCAATTTTCACTCCCACTGATTCAAGTAAATCACCAGATCCACATTTCGATGAAATGGCTCTACCTCCGTGTTTTGCTACTCGAATATCGGCCGAAGCCGCAACTATTGCGGAAGCCGTGGAAACGTTAAAGGTTTCGGAGCCATCGCCTCCTGTGCCACAAGTGTCTAATAAATTAATCGAATCGCTGATTTGAGGGCTTAATGATTTTTCTCTCATGACCATTGCTAAACCAGATATTTCATCCGATGTTTCTCCCTTCATTCGAAGTGCTACTAAGAATGAAGCTGTCTGTGCATTTGTCACAGAGCCGTTCATTATTGATTCAGCCGCGTCTACCATTTGCTTTTGGCTTAAAGACTTCCCTTGAAGTAATTGATCAATGCAATCTTTTATTTCCATGACTAACCTCGGTTTTCTTCGCCTATGCTCCCTCTAGTTGGGTATAGAGGATTAAAAATGGCGTATTTAGTATACTCCGATTACTCTTCATAAATATAAAATTATTTAAAGAGGTGAATTTTGAAGGTAGGAATTGTTGGGATTGGCTCAATAGGTGGCACAGTTGCAAAAGAATTAGATAGCGGGAAGATTCCTGGTATTGAATTGGTGGCTCTTTCTGCAAGAAATAGAGATCAACTAGAAACATTTTCTAAAACGCTCAGTAGACCTGTAGATTTAGGGAGCTTAAGCACTTGGGTAGCTGGTTGTGACTTGGTTATCGAAGCTTCCGGTGCGGTCACTGTTGATGAGATAGTTCGCACTTCAATATCTAATGGAAAAGATGTAATGATTTTAAGTGTTGGGGCGTTAATTGAGAACGAAAGACTGATGCAATTGGCTGAAGAAGCTAATAAACGAATTCATATTCCATCGGGCGCTATAGCTGGATTAGACGGGATTAAAGCGGCAGCATTAAGTGAGATACAAGAAATTAAAATAGTTAACAGAAAACCACCAAGTGCGTTGAGAGGATCTCCAGGGGCAGAGGGTGCCCCGGTAAATCTAGATTCACTAACCAAACCCTATACCTTATTTTCGGGCACGGTTGCCGAAGGGTACAGATTGTTCCCCGCAAATGTGAATGTGGCTGTAGCGGTTAGCTTAGCTGGCATAGGAGTAGAGAAGACGAAAATGGAAGTAGTTGCTGATCCTGATATTAGTGTAAACATACATGAAATCATGCTTAATTCTTCTATAGGGCGTATGCATCTGTATATTGAAGGGAAAGCATCAGATAAGAATCCGCGGACCAGTGCTTCTACACCCTTTTCAGTTTTATCATATTTGAAGCAGATGGTATCGACTATAAGAGTGGGGACTTAAATGTGCCATTATTTCGCTATATCTAAGGTCTCTTGAGCCTCACATCTAATATTGCGGATATCCCGTTTCGCGTTTGATAGAGACCTCTTTTTATCGCATCCTTGATCTCGCTTGGGTCTTCTATTATCTCACCATATGCTCCTGATGCCCTGGCTAAGTCGGTATAATTGGGCGAAGGGGATATATCTAGTCCAGGAAAATTATTTATACGCTTTGCAGCACTTTCAGGGTAAAATTTTTGTAATGACCGCCGAGTAGAGAAATGTTCACTGTTATTAAAAATTATTGTTAAAAACGGCGTTTGATATTTCACTGAGGCCCATATTGCGGAAGTTGGTGCTCCATAAACAAAGGCTCCATCTCCGACTAGAGCTATAACATCTTTCTGTGGTTCAGCTAACTTTACTCCTACAGCTGCTCCTATTGCCCATCCAAGACTGGCACCGCCACTTACTAAAAGGTCGCCATTTGCGTTTCGTGGCAATACATTATGCAGTCGAGGTCTATTAGTGACTGTTTCCTCTAAAATAATACTATCCTCGGGGACTTCTTCTGCGATACATCGAACTAACCATTTTGGGTCGATGGGGCTGTCCTTTGATACTTTCATATCTTCCTTTAGAAGGTTGGTTTTTCTTGCTTGGTTATTTCGCTGAATTTCGGTTTTCCTGATAGTGATTTTCTTTTGGGTATCTTTTTCTATGTTTTTTCTTAAGGAGGCTAATAGTTGAACCAAAGCTTTTGAAGAATCTGCCTGTAGCACAATATTCGCGGGGAACAACAACAGGGGCATTGATTCTTTGGCGGGCTCGATATCGATGCAAGCAATATAGGCCTCATCGTTAGGGTGTGCTTCCGCCGGTATCCAAGGCACGTCACAGTCTACTATTAGGATCATATCGGCATTTTCTATATGCTTTTCTGAACTCATTCCTACCCAGGCTGGATGATCATTAGGAAAACCAAAACTTGTTGGTGTAGTTGTAACTTGGGCACCACAAATATCAGCGATATTCTCCAAAGAAGAGACGGAAGCTTTGTTTCGGCCGGACCGACCCACGATAATAAGTGGGGAATCTGCGTCAAGCATTTTGTTTGCTATTTTGTCGATCGATTCTTGATCGGCTTGTGGGGTTATAGAGATGGGATGTTTATTTAGTGATGGAAATTTCACAGTACTAATTTTTTGCATCAGAGGTTCTCTTGGAACAACTAGGTACACTGGCCCGGCGGGTTCAGTAGCTGCAACTTGTATAGCTCGGTTTATAACTATTCCCGTCGTTTCTGCATTCCTTAGTTCATAATCCCATTTAGTGAATGTTCTAACTATTCCTGCTTGATCTCTTTGCTCTTGTATCCAATGTATGGGAAGGTCTCGTCCACCAGGAACTTCGTTAAGGAAAGTTAAGGGCGATCTTCCCGCTACTATTAACATCGCGGCACGCGACCGTTGTGCATTATGTAATGCACCACCTAATTGAGCTGTTCCAGCATCAACGTGAACTAGCACGGCTTGTGGTTTACCAGTAATTTGGTAATATCCATGTGCTGCCGAAAGCCCCATAGATTCATCAAGGCATAAAATAACTTCCGGTACTTTTTCTCCCTTCTCAATCTTTCTTGCCAAGGCTTCCTGAACTGGGAATGTGTCAGTACCAGAATTAATGAATATGTATTCGATACCATACATTATTAGCGCTTCAACAAAGGCATCTGCACCTTCACCTACGTGAACATCAATATAAGTGACGTTTGGAGAACTATTTTTCTTCTCATCCATATTAACCAACTCCTATAAAATCAAATCTATAAATATCATATCATCCGGTAAAATCCGTCAATTAATATGGCGCGCCCGGAGGGATTCGAACCCCCGACACTCGGTTCCGAAGACCGATGCTCTAATCCACTGAGCTACGGGCGCCCCGATTTCTGCATAATTATCCTATAATGTTTTTGACGTGATGAACAATATTTATCTTTAGCTTCTTTCGTATCTTTTGAAATCAAAGGCAATATTATTGACAAGTCTTAGTTGGAGGGGAAATGGCTATTTTAGTCACTGGTGGGACCGGATTTATAGGGAGCAACATTATAAAAACTCTTGCTAAAAAAGGCCATAGAATCGTTTCTTTTGATCTGGTTTCTCCAGACCAACTGATTCACAGATATCTTGAACCTTGGAAAGATCAAATCGAATATATTCAAGGGGACATTCTAAATGGGGAAGACCTTGAGAAAATCACAGACTTGGGAATTACTAAGATCGTGCATGCTGCTGTATTTACTGGAATTCTGCCGACAATTGAAAGTTCAAAGGCTCGTTCAATCGTAGATATTAATGTTTTAGGGACGGCCAATTTACTTGAACTAGCTCGAAAAATATCTCCTGAACGGTTTTTATATGTCAGTTCGGGAGCTGTCTATGGAATAGGCAGGCCATCTGATGAGATTTTACATGAAGAGAGCCCGTTAAAACCTAATAATCTTTACTCTATGACTAAGTACACAAGTGAACTTCTTACAAAAAGATACGGTGAACTTTTTGGCTTTGATAGTGTTAGTGTTCGTTTAAGTGGACCATATGGGCCTATGGAGAAAATTACTGGGCATAGGGTGAATCAATCACTGATAAAAAATTGGACTAGCCAAGCCTTAAGGGGAGAACCTATCGAGATCGACAATCAATCAAGAAGGCAGGAAGCGACTTATGTTACAGATATTACTGAAGGGATTGCTGCGATATTAGATTCCCCCTCACTTTCTTATAGTGTTTATAACAATGCTTCGGGACAACAAATCACATTAAGGGAAATACTGAGGGTGCTGAAGGAGCTATGCCCTGGATTTGAGGTAAGAGAAGTTTCCTTTTCTGAAGAACTTGATGCATTACCAAAAGGGAGAGATAACTTGACTGATATAACTCGACTTAAGGAAGATGTTGGATTCGTGCCGACATTTGGGCTTAAGGAGGGGATAACTGATTATATTGAATGGTACCGAACTTATAAAATCACTGAATCCACTCTTTGAGTAGTATAGTTTAAGATTTCTTAACTTAAGGAGCATTTGGGTAATTTAACAGATGTGTTAGTTGTTGATTAACCTGGTTATGGAGACAGAATCTGGCTGCACTCCTGTTTGTCGCCATAATTCAACCCCTTTTTCATCAAAGACTAAAATTGCAGGGACAAATTCTATTTCATAACGTTCTCTAATGTTTCTACCAGACTCAGTGTTGATATCTATTCGAACAAACCGAGCTTTAGTCTCCAATTTTTTTTCTAGCCGATCCAAGAGCGGCTTGGCTGAAAGGCATCCTAGTCAACGATTAGAATAAAATGAAACTACTACCTTATCCCCTCCACCTACAAGAGTTCCAAGATCTTGTGATTTTTGTAGGGGACTGCTAGTGCTGCTCAAACTCACTTGAAGAAAACCCAAGCTGGCTATGGCGATCACTAGGATGCCCCATTTCCAATTACTTCCTCCATCTAATTTCAGCAATACAATGATAATGAACGCGATGATAAACCCAGAAATTATCAGGAACGAATTTTCGTTTAGAGTGCTCATAATGAGTTTGGGTTTTACCTAGTATTACCGGTGTTATTTTCGGCAATCACATCAAGCAGAGCTAAAGCAGCAGATTGGATTTGGGCTTCCATCTCAACGTGAGTATCTCCATGCTCTTCTCTTCCGTGACGGTCTCGAGCATGAGCGAAAGGATCATATGTAGAGCTTTGGGGATTTAAACGTTCCTGGTTTGCCTGTGTCTGTGTAAAGAGAAACTCTTTAAATTTTGATTCCAATTCTTTTCTAGATAATGTCATAAGTGCCCTCCTTTTTTTATTGTTATTTATTGTTTGTATAAAAACTTTAATTCAAATGGGGGTGGGCGATGGGATTCGAACCCACGATCACCAGAGCCACAATCTGGAGCCTTAAACCAGCTTGGCCACGCCCACCACGATATACTTACAGATATGTAAGGCGATTCTCAGTCTAACAATGGTTTAAATAGGGGGCAACCGCAAAAAAAATATTAAACATCACCCTATAATCAAAACAGTCAACAATTTAGAATGTTTTTGAATAAACGGGAGGGTAATTTGGTAGAATCCATAAACAGTAAATTAACAAACGCTCTAAATATTATAAAGAATCAGAATTTACAATCTGGTGTTTTAATCCTATCTGGTGGTGAACCTTGTGAATTAGATCCCAGAGTCCCCACCTATATAGAGTTGCCTCTTACATCCAATAATAGGGATAAGATTCTAAAACTATATCCAAGTCACTGGGGGATACAACTTTTGAATGGTGGCAAAGTTAAACAAGGCCATTTAACAAAAGAAATACTTAATACTAATGAATGGGAATTTGTTCATATCCCAGCCGTTTCATGGGAAGAGAACTACAAAGATATGCGGACTTTGATTGAAGTTATTAGAAAACTGCGTGCACCTGACGGTTGTCCATGGGATAGAGCTCAGACACATGAAACGTTGGCCCCTTACTTACTTGAAGAGACTTATGAAGTATTAGAAGAAATCGATAATGATAATTCTAAAGGTATTAAAGAAGAACTTGGAGATATATTATTACAAGTTGTTTTGCATTCTGATATAGCAGAGGAGTCTGGAAATTTTGATATTTTCGATGTCATAGACTCGTTGATTCAAAAACTTGTTTTTCGCCATCCACATGTTTTTGGTGATGATGATGTCGAAACCCCTTCGGATGCAGAAGAGAAATGGGAATCGCTAAAAAGTAAAGAAAGGCAAGGGGCATCTATAATGGAGGGCCTTCCAAAAGAATTACCAGCATTATTGTATGCTCAGCGTATACAAAATAGAGCCTCTAATGTTGGTTTTGATTGGGACAATATAGCTGAAGTTTTGGATAAAGTACTAGAAGAAGTACAGGAATATAGACAAGCTACTTCGAATGAAGATAAAACGAAAGAGTTTGGAGATATTATTTTTACTTTAGTTAATTTAGGACGCCATTTAAAAATTGATATAGAGAAATCCCTTAGATCTTCAAATAATCGATTTGTTGAAAGATTTAAATTGATGGAGGAATTATTGAAGGATAAAGGGGTTAGTATTCATGAAACAAAAGGGCAAAATTTAGATGAATATTGGGAGATGAGTAAGGGAATTATTAGTAAACGTGAGGTTTCTGATTGAAATAAAGAAACATCGAGGAATAGACAACAGGGCATAGGTTAGTGCTACAATGACCCCTAGGAATTCTACAAACATTATTGTTAAACCACATTAAGCGAGCACTACTATTTAATGACCTCTGATACTAAATCCGCTGCTGATCAAAACCCTAAAATAGGCCCATTTGAATCATTTAAGACATGGAACTATACCTATTTTTGGATAGCATCTTTGTTGTCTATAACATCTTTTTTCATGTTGATGATTGCTAGAGGCTGGCTTGTATTTGATATGACAGGATCAGTGAGCATGGTGGGGTATGTTTCTGCAATTGCGCAGACCCCCTCTCTCGTTTTGTCGGTTTTTGGAGGGGTCATTGCTGACAGATTTAACAGAAAAACTATCTTATTATTGAATGAGGGCATTAATTTCATAATACTTCTAATTTTGGCAATTTTGGTTGCTACTGATGTCGTAGAGGTGTGGCACCTGATGGTACTCGGACTAATTAATGGCATCACTTTTTCTCTTGCGTTCCCCTCTCGTGCAGCGATTGTTCCAAGTTTAGTCCCACCTCGAAATATAGCTAATGCCGTGGCTTTATCTTCGATTATGTTTAGCGGAGCTCAGCTTATAGGGCCACCTATAGCAGGGTGGCTTATATTAGTTTCTCCTGCCACAGCATTTTTTGCAGCATCAGGATTTGTTGGTGTGGGGATTCCTCTCTTCATGCTTCTGAAGGTTCGTGAAAACAGTGGAGGGTACTCTGCTGCAAACGCATCCGTATTAGATAATGTGCGAGAAGGAGTCAAATTTATAAGAAGCCATCGTCTTATATTGGGCCTTATGTCGCTTGGTTTTTTTGTTGTTGTATTTGGTTTAGCCTATCAAACATTTCTCCCGGTTTTCGCTGAAGATATATTGAAAGTAGGTCCGTCTGGCCTAGGTTACTTAGCAGGCGCAGGGGGAATTGGAGCAATAGCGGGCTCTCTCCTAATAGCGGCCTATAATACGGTTAATCAGATGAAGGTGTTTACTGTCGTTGGAGCACTAGGTTTAGGCGTATTCATTACTGGGTTTTCACTTTCTGAATCATTTGCTTTGTCCATGGTCCTATCCCTTCTAGCTGGATTGTTTTTCCAACTAGTGATGACAGGAAACTTTTCGTTAATCCAAGTTTTGGTTCCAGATCAATTACGAGGCAGAGTACTTAGCGTTCGTTTCATTGTGTTTGGCATGACTCCAGGTGGAATATTAGCGGTTGGTGTTGCCGCTGAACAAATTGGTACTGCATACGCAACAGCTGCTACAGGAGTGATATGTCTGGCTGGAGTGATCCTTTGCTTATTGATTTTTCCTTCCTTATATCGGAAGCAAGAAAATATAATTCAGTAGTTATTTTAGAATTTCTTGAGGCTGAGAACTTAATAAACTTACTTTAGGTAAAATTACTACTAAAATTGCCCCGATTGCACTTAACACCCCAAATATTACGAATCCAGGCGATAGATTATCCATGAAGAACGACGCTATCCATGTCAGCACTATAGGAGCTAGCGAAAAAGCAAAGGATGTAGCTGTCCATAATATTCCTTGGATTGCACCGAAAGATCGGCGTCCAAAGTAACCTGCTAATAGAGCTGGTTGTAACACTGTAATGGCACCAAACCCTGGTGCAAAAGCGACTAAGAATATCACTATAAGCCAACTTAAATCCGGAGACACAAAAGCAAATACAATGATCCCAAAAGCTTGTAGGCTCAATGCAAGAGTCGTCGCTTTACGAGGGTCTATTATATCTGCTAACCATCCACCTCCAATTCTCCCGATTACTGTGATTAATGCCATAATTCCTACAGTGGATGCTGCAGCTGTTCTTGTAAATCCGACTGATTCCATAAAAGGGGACTGATATATTTGTAGAGAGCCTATTGGCCAAAACGCTAAAGAAAAAATAGCCGCGATTGCCCAGAAAACTTTTGATTTCATAGCTTGTAAGAAAAACAAACCTTCAACCTCTTCTAGAGTATCGTCTTCTCCCTGTATGCCGTCTTCCACCATTCCGTAATCTTCAGGGCGACGCCTTAATATCATTGTTAGTGGCAATATAATGATCCAAATAGCCACAGCCATAAATAGAAATGTGCTTCGCCAGCCAAATTGGTTTATTAATATTAGAGACGGATTTGTAAGTAACCCTCCTAAACCTAGACCTGCAGTGGTGATCCCGAGAGCTCTTCCACGAAATGTATTAAACCAGTTTGCTACGGAAGGAATGGCTCCTCCCCATATAACGATAGGTCCTATACCTGCTAATGAAAGACCCAAGTAGAAGTGCCATATCTCTTGCATGAAACCCATTAGAGCAAATCCCAGTCCTCCGCAGATCATTCCAACGCCGACGACGAGTTTAGGGCCCCTTTTATCAAAAATATTTCCTGCAATTGGGGCGAGGATTGCTCCTACTATTCCAGCGATAAGGAACGCTGGTCCAATATGATTTTCGATAGAGGCGATTTCACTTTGCATGGGGGTAACAAATAATGTGAATGCCCAAAAGTAGAACCCACTGTAGATGAAAGACATCACGAAAGCAGCTGCAACGATCCACCAACCATAAAATACACCAGTTTGATTTTTCGCTTTATTTATCAAAATTTCATACCTCTCTTACTATTTAATATAGGTTAATTAGGCTATTTACTTGTCAATATAGGTTGTGGTCTTTTGATTAGCATAGTGATTGGAGCTGCTAATAAAGTTAGGGCCGCAAATGCGAAGAAAAGAGGACTGTACGATCCTGTAATATCGAATACAATACTAGCGATTAACGGGGCAAATGCAAAGCCAGCTTCACTAGACATAGAAAATAGTCCTTGAAGTGTTCCGAAAGAATATCTCCCAAATAAGTATCCTTGAAGTGCTAGCCTTGTCACTATTGTTCCACCAAAACCGACGCTCCAAAAACATAAAAAGAGCACTAGTATCCAAGGCTTATCAGCGGATATTAAAGCTAATATTAAAATCGCTATTGATTGGAGCACGAAGGCTACACTGGCCATTATTTTCTTATTATATTTATCCGCTAGCACTCCAAAAAGAACTCTTCCAATTACTGTGCTGAGTGGCATGGCAGGGAGTAATAAAGCTGCTGACTGCCTTGAATACCCTACGTTCTCTAGGTATGGGGCCCAGTGGACTTGGAGAGCTGCAATAGTAAGGAACGCCAAGCTAGATCCTATTGCCATAAGCCAAAAAGCTTTTGTTCTTATAGCTTGAGAAGGGGTTAAATTCAGCTCGCCTTCGCCGCCGTTTTCTATTTCACTATTACCCACCTGTAAAGGAGGGCTATCAGACCCATCTGGATATAACCCATAATTCTCCGGTCTATGGCGAATGAAAAACATGGCAAACGGGATAAGTATCCAAGCTATGACTCCGACATATGTGAAAGCGGTACGCCATCCTACTTCTTGTACTAGCCAGAAAAAAGGAGGAGACATTATTCCCGAAAGAGCGAACCCTAGACTGTAGAGACCTAGTGCCCTACCTTGTTTTTCTACAAACCAGTTTGCCACTGCCGGTCCACTAGAAGACCATATGCAGACGGAACCAAGATTAGCTAAAGTGAAAGCTGCATAAAATGTTGGCAATGTTGTTACATTTGAAACTAAAACTAAACCAGTTCCCATTGCCGTCAGGCCTACTGCAATTATCGGGCGAGGACCAACTCTGTCAAAAAGATTTCCTAAGAAAGGTGCAAGAATTCCAGCAAGTATTCCAATTATTGGGAAAACTCCTGTTACAACGGTTCTGCTCCAACCGGTTTCTTCCGTTAAGGGTAATATTACAACGGTGAAACCATAAAATAAGACGCCTCCCATAAATAGGTTGAGTAAAACTGCTGCGATTGCAACCCACCATCCGAAGAAAATTTTATTGTTCCTCGTGGGATCATTGTCAATCATACTTGGAGTGCTAGTTTTCTCTGGAGCCATCTATGAGCCCAGGTATAGACTAGAAATATGTTTATACATTTAATAATCTAACGTTCTACTAATTTTTCTTATCCGATCCATCTTTGTTTGATGCCATAAGCAACAAACCGCCTAAAACGCTTAGGATGATCCAGATAAATATTTTTAACCCTTTTGCCATTAGGCTCTCCTGTTCCTCGTTTCGTTTTATTATTTAAGATCCACCGGCGATCGCGGGGATAATGATTAATTCATCTCCTTCAGATAAAGTCGTTTCCAATCCATCTATATATTGTATGTCATTATCGTTTAAGAAAATCGAGATAAATGGATGAACATCTCCTGATTCATCATCTAAGATACGCTCTTTAAATCCTGGATATTGAGAATCTAGTATATCAAGCGCTTGCGTAACTGTTCCTTCAGGAATTTCGATAGTCTCTTTACCATCAGTTACGCGGCGGAGCGCGGTCGGGACTTTCATCAATACAGCCATGATTCTCTCTAATCAGTTTTCTTCAGGTCCAAAGACGCTGAATTGATGCAATAGCGTAGCCCGGTAGGTTGAGGCCCATCAGGAAATACATGTCCTAGGTGCGCACCGCAATTCTTACAACTGATTTCTGTACGTTCCATGCCGAAAGATGTATCCGTTTCGGTTTCTATTGATTCTGAATCAATAGGCTTCCAAAAACTTGGCCAGCCGCTACCAGAATCATATTTGGTATCCGATTGGAAAAGAGGGATTTCACAACATATGCAGTTATATACCCCGTCAGTTTTTGAGTCCCAATAAATTCCAGTAAAAGGAGGCTCGGTCGTTTTTAATCTAGTAACTTGATACTGTTCTTGGGTCAGATGGGACTGATAATAGTTATCATCTTTTTCTAGCATTAAAGCCTCGTTTCTCATCCTACGTTTATTGTGAAAAGGTTTTCATCGGTAATAGACGTTTATATAGAATACACTATATTTGTGAAGCCCTACAAAATATTTCAATAATATAATGGAATCCCGTTCCATCGCCCGTAAATACACGACTTTTAATAAATTTGTGGAAGTGGGGCCATCGATCTAATTCCTTGGATCATTGATGTTCTCAGGAGATAATCTCTCGCAAGGGAGTTGTCTTTTGCCATTGCACGCATCTCGCCCTGTTTTTCCTCTCTTATTACGGGGTCTTTTTGTCGGATATTTTCTTCGTTTTGAGCTGTCTGTGCCCGTATGAAATTCAAAGCTATTTTTCTTCTTTCTTCTGCGTAATGTTCCAGTAAAGGTTCATTAAGAGCGTTTTTCCAAGATAAAGCTAATGCGTTACCTAGATAGAATGCATCTTGAAGGCCTCCATTTAGCCCCATTCCTCCCAAGGGATTATTAACGTGAGCTGCATCTCCTGCAATGAAAACTCTTCCACTTCTGTAAGATGCTGCGACTCTCTGATGTACCCTGTATATATTTCGCCAAGTTATTGGATAAGGTACTTCTGTTTGATGTATTTTTTGGTAGCGCTTTTGAGCAATTTCATCTAAAACAGCCGGATCTGGATCGGTATCAAAGATTGTTTCCTCTGGTTTAGTTGGGAATAAAACACGCCAAAGCCCCGGGGATCTAAGCAGTACAAACCATTCTTCAGGATCTGAGACATAGTTTACATAAGCTAAATCTGGCATTATCTCTCTAAATTCGAAAGTAGTGAACGTAACTAAGTATCTTTCGGGATATGTCATTCCATCGAATGGAATGTTGACGCTTGTTCTCACGGCACTTCGTGCACCATCCGCCCCAACCAGGTAGTCACAAATAACAGTATCTTCACCTTCGGGGTTGCGGAATTTTATTTCTACTTCGTCCTCTTTTGGATTTGCCGAGATCACTTCGTGGTTAAACAGTATTTGGCAGTTGGGGAAAGATTTTAAACTGTCAAAAAGTAAAAGCACTAGAGCGTATTGCTCTATCTGGAGTCTATATGGGAACTTGGTATCTTTTTTAAGGGCATCCATATCAAATTCTGCAACTATACCTTTTTCCTTATCACGAAGTTGGAATTTATCAGCTATTAAAGCTTTCTTTCCTAATTTATCGGCTATGCCTACCTCACTCAGCATTTCTATTGTTGGAGGATGGAAAGTCGACGCTCGATATTCTTCAACTAAAGTCGGTGCTGATTCAAAGATAGTGACTGGGACACCTTGCTGGGCAATTCTTAACGCTGTCATTAGCCCGACAGCTCCGCCTCCTGCCACAACAGTGCCTTCTATTTTACGCATAGCATGCCCCCATTTGCTCTTTTTATTTTGATTGTTTTCTAGATTCCCAGTCCGCAAAGCATTCTTTCGCAACTTTGAATCCAGCAATGGCTCTTGGGTGTCCTCCATAAGGAGCTTGTTGCATGAGAGTTTCTATTATCTCTTCTTCTGTTATACCTTGAGTCAGCGCGCCTTTTATATGCAGCCCTAAAGTGTACTCAATACCTAAAGCCGCCAGAACACCTATAGTGACGAGTGTCCTTGATTTAAGGTCTAAGCCTGGACGTGACCACAATTCTCCAAATACATATTCATCCGCATAACGAAAAAATGCCGGCGCTACGTCTTCAAATCCACTACGGATGCTATCAGAGTATTCGCCGAATATTTCCTCTATTTTTTTTTGTCCACGCTCGTATCTTTCGTCTGAAGTTGTCATTATTCCCTCCTACTTAAATATTCCAATCATATAATATAATTCGAACGAATTATATTATATGATAGCGCCTTCTTCTTTAAATTTGCCGATTTGGTTCCAGGAGTAACCTGCTTGTAGTAGTTTTTCCTCTGTATGTTGCCCAAGAATTGGTGCCCCAGCGATTGGATTGGTGTCTTCTCCCGATATTTTGAAAGGAGCTTTTATGATTTCTATTTCTGTTTCGTAGGAATTCTCAATGGTAGAAGTATAATCATTCGCTTTTATTTGTGGATCTATTATCGATTCGTCAAGGGTTTTAACGGGCGCCCATATGCAACCTTCCTCATCTAATTTAGCTCCCCATTCTGCTGATGATTTGGATAAGAATATTTCAGTAAGATCTTGGATCAATTCAGTACTATTTTCAGCTCTACCTGCGGCTGTCGCATACCCGTGCTGTTCTCCAAGATTTTTTATACTAAGAGCGTTACAAAAACCTGGCCAAAACCGATCGGAATCAAACATAACTAATTGTACCCACTTGAGATCTTTTGTCCTGTAAAAATTTGATAGTGGGTTACTGGTATGTTTAGGGGAGTGTTTCTTCACCGCTTTTTTATGCCTCATTGCTGCTGCAAAATCCAATCCAAGAACCCATAATCCCGAGTGTAAAAGTGAGCACTCTATTTGCTTTCCTTTCCCTGTTCGTTCTTTGTCTAGTAAAGCTAACGATATGCTAGTAGTTAAAGCCAGAGAAGTTACTTGGTCTCCCATACCAGGCCTTTGCTGCGCAGGTGATTCTCCTTCGTTACCGATCGATCCCATTATTCCTGACCTTGCCCAGAAAGCTGCATAATCAAATCCTAAACGATCTCTTTCTTCTCCTTTGGTTCCATAACCGGTTAGAGCCACGTAGATAATTTGTGGATTTGCAGTCAAGCAATCCTCGTAGGTTAGGTGGTATTTTGTCTGTCTTTCAGGAACCAGGTTGGTTACTACTATATCTACGTCCTCAACTAATTTACGAACTATTTCTTGTCCATAAGTGGTGCCCAGATTTATACCAACGCTTTTTTTCCCTCTGTTGAGCTGTTCGAAAGAGGTGTTCTCATCGTCGGACTCACTCGTTATGATCCCATCAGGAGTCACGTCTATGCTTCTCACAGGATCCCCAGTTTCTGGGTGTTCAATTTTTGTAACCTCAGCTCCAAGATCTGCAAGAATTGAACATGCAGATGGAGCAGCTACCCAGTTTGCAATTTCTAAAACTTTAATGCCTTTTAGCAGTTCTGACATATAGCCCCCTATTTATTTATAACCCATTCTGATATGCAAGTGTCCCATGCTTGAACAAAAAATCCTATTTTGGATAGTTTGTTCATAATAGCTCATCATTGTCATTATAATTAAAGAAACGATCACACTAAAAGGGGTGTCGTATTTGAAATGAAAGATAAGTTCGCTGGTATCTCTCAAGTATTCCCTGGGTATAACTTAATCATCCCTAATGGCCCTATTCAAAGCATGGGTAGAAATGGACTCGATAGCAACGCTTATCTTATAGATATGCATGGTGAAGTTCGCCACAAGTGGGAGGTTAGCCGGGGCCTAAAGTATGGAATGCTACTACCTAACGGTAATTTATTGGCGAGAACCAGGGCCCCTAAACAGTTGTCAATGGGGATACCACCGCTTGCGGGGTCGAGTGCATCAATTATAGAAATTGACTGGGATAGTAATCTTATATGGAACTACGAGCATAATTTACTGCACCATGATTTTTCCCGACTAAAAAATGGTAATACCATAGCTTTGTTTTGGGAGCAAATCCCGGTTCATCTCGTATCAAAAATAAAAGGGGGGTTACATTCTGATCGAGAAAGAGAATACATGTTTGGTGATGTTTTGAGAGAAATAGATTCAACTGGTGAAATTGTTTGGCAATGGAGATCTTGGGAGCATCTAGATTTTGATAAGCAAGTTATTTGTGTAATGGAAAAAAGAGATGAGTGGACACATGCA
>JAPYRO010000005.1:2941-19405 GCA_029941095.1 Dehalococcoidia bacterium | reverse complement strand
CAACCGACGTAGGTCTCCGGGGCGTACGTCGCTCTCAAGCAAAGCTCCTACCGTATCAACAGCACAAGGTTCAGATGCGACCACCCACCCTTGTTCCAAAGACCCAAAACAAAGAGGTCGAAACCCAAGCGGATCTTTAAAAGCATAAATTGCTTGTTGGGTTAATAAAGTTATGCTATATGATCCACTTGCTCTTTTCATAAACGATTTAATTCTAGCTTCCCAATTGTCACCAGGTATATTTGCGAGAAGAGCCGCTGCTACCTCGGAATCTGTTGTCGTAACGAAGGTCTGTCCTAATTCTTCTAGCTCTTCTCTTATTTCCAAGCTATTAACAATATTTCCATTATGAGCTATATAAATATTTCCATTAGGTCCAGACGCGCGAACTGGTTGCGCATTGTCGATTGAGGAAATTCCTGTCGTAGAATACCTTGTATGGGCTATGGCCATGGTACCAGGAAGATTTCCTAGATCGTTCTCATTAAATACTCCAGATATTAGTCCATTCCCTCGGTGCAAATGTTCGATACCACCGTCTGATACGGTTGCTATCCCAGCGCTTTCTTGCCCTCTATGCTGGAGAGAAAAAATTCCAAAGAATGCGACTCTTGCAGCATCACCGGTAGGTGAAAATACCCCTACGACTCCACAAGCGTCATTAATTTGATTTTCCATTTGATCCTTTCAAGAATAAACCCACCCAATCAAGTATTCCAAAAAACCAAACATTCCTACGGTTAAAAGGTTATTATATACGTCAAAGGGATACAAAAGATAATAAAATAATCGGTAATTTAAGTTTGAGGAGGCTACTAATGAGTACTCAGAACGCTTCGGAGCATTTTATGGAAGTCAATGGAGTCAAACTTAGATATTTTTCTTGGGGATCTGAATCAAATCCTAAAATGATTTGTCTTCATGGGCATACAGGGCAAGCCCACATATGGGATGAATTTGCAGAAGAAATGTCCGAACGCTATCACGTTCTCGCATTTGATCAACGCGGGCATGGTGCAAGTTCTTATGCCGAAGACGGTTACGATAGAGATAAATTTGTTAACGATCTCGATGCCATTATTGAGACCCTTAATATTGATCGGGTAACTTTAGTAGGACTCTCAATGGGGGGTTGGCATTCCATTTTGTATACATCCGAATTTCATCCAGAAAAAGTTGAAAAAATGGTAATAGTAGATATTGGGCCAGAATCGAGCGAAGAGTTTAAAAAATCGTTTACAGAAGATGGCGTACGTGTAGAGCCAAAAATTAAATTCAGCTCTTTCGAAGAGGCATTCAATGAATCGCGCTCTAACAATCCTTGGGTTTCGGATGAGGGTTTAACTCGTGACCTCACCAATCGTTTAAACCAAAATACGGACGGGACCTATCAATGGAAAGCAGATCCCAATCTAATAATCCCACCTTTGAAAGATGGGACAGACGAAAACCTAATAAGAAGATATTGGGAAGGTTTAGCAAAGATTGATTGCCCAATATTAGAAGTTCAAGGTATGGAAAGCACGCTATTGGACTCAGAGCTCAAAGACAAAATGTTATCCACAGCGAAAAACATGTCTTGGGTCGACGTTCCGAACGCCGGTCATGTAGTAACAGTTGATCAACCCCAACTATTTATAAATGCTACAAGAGAGTTCTTGAGCTAGTTCGCTTGTGAAGAAAATACTACCGATCTCTGTTCGAGAGTTTAACCAAGAAGCTCTCGTAGTCATGCTTGGGTTTTTATTAATGATGCTCAGTGCAGGTTCGGCATTTTATGCATTCGGTTTATTCATAATACCGTTTGAAGAAAGTTTTGGTTGGCAGAGAAGCGAAATTAGCGGAGCGATCGGTATTCATTTTCTTGCTGCTGCAATTTGCGGACCGATAGCGGGAAAATTAATGGATAATTATTCTAACAAGATAATCATCATTACAGGGCTATGCATATCAAGTGCATCTTATTTAATTCTCCCTCAAATATTTGTATTGGTGCATCTATACGTTTTATGGGGGGCACTAGGTGTTGGTAATGCATTTGCAGGCGTCGTACCCGTGGGCGTCCTTGTGTCCCGCTACTTTAACAAAAATAGAGGGGTAGCTATGGGCATAGCTATGAGTGGTATAGCTTTTGGAGGACTAGTAATGACTCCTATCCTAGGATATGCCATTCAGCAAATTAATTGGGGCCCCACGGCGATTATATTGGGACTAACTTTGCTCATCCTACCCGTGCCATTCGTATATCTAATTATCAAAGACGAACCGATAAAGGCGGAAAAAGGCTCTGATCAAAAACCTAGAACTATTATTGAAAGAATACCCCGCGCAATGAAAACTCCTTCCTATTGGCTTGCAGGTTCAGCTTTTCTATTGGCATCAGCTGCGACTGTTGGAGTCATACAACATCAGGCTTCTTTCCTTAGAGATTATGCAATGAGCCCTACTATAGCCGCCCTAGGAGTAGGAATCACGGCAGGGATAGGTGGAATAGGCAAATTAGCATTTGGATATATCTCTGATCGAGTCCCTGTTAGATACGCTTCCTTATTATCTTTTGGATCTAACACCATCGCATTAACTCTATTACTAACAAGCCAGAGTACTACAGCACTATGGATTTATGTTGTGTTTTTTGGACTCGGTATGGGAGCAATCGTGGTTCTAGTACCCCTAATAGTTGGAGAGTTATTTGGAGATGAATCTTTTGGAACCGTATATGGCAGTATAAGTATGGTGCAAGGGCTTGGATTGGCCTTAGGTCCATGGGCGGTTGGAATTATTTTTGATTTGTATGATTCTTATATATTCGCGTTCCAAAGTGCAATCGGTATGTACATAATAGCTACTATAATGATATTCATGACCAAACCTATGAACCAAATCAGAGATAACAAATAGAATCAGCAAGATTCTAGCTACTGCCCCAGCCTCCTCCTCCGGGAGTTTCAAGCGTAATGATATCTCCTGGCATCATTTCAATCATTTGGCTAGGTCCTAGTTTTTCTTCTATACCTGAGCGAACTATAATATTTTTCCCAGGTGAACCAGATCTTCCATTTTTCAATCCAGCAGGACCTTTTTGTCTACGTTGAGTCAAGAGACTGACCGTCGCGTGTTCCAAAAGCTCAATAGAGCGCACTATGCCATCACCTCCATAATATTTTCCGGTTCCTCCTGACCCACGCCTAATTGCATATTTTAGTACTCTAAATGGAAACTGATACTCCAGAGATTCTACAGGAGTATTCAAAGTATTAGTCATATGTGTTTGTATGGCCGAAGTGCCATTACCCAAAGGTCCTGCACCTGCTCCTCCACCAACCGTCTCATAATACGCAAATGGCTTCCCTCTGAGTGTATCCCAGCCTCCTATAGTTATATTATTCATTGTGCCTTGACTAGCGGCAGGAATAATTTCAGGTAATGCCTCAGACAGCGCCCCTAATATCACATCTACTATCCTCTGACTTGTTTCCACATTACCTGCAGCTACAGCTCTGGGAGGATTAGGGTTAACTAAACTACCTGCAGGAGCAATGATATTAATAGGATTAAATGCCCCCTGGTTTGCCGGAACACGAGGGCCTGCCAAACAACGTATACAATACAATACGCTGGACACAGTTACACCATATACTGCATTATAATTATTATCCCTAGATTCGCTAGACGTACCAGTAAAATCAACTAAGATAGAACCATCGCCATCACTTTGTACACTAACTTTAATTGTCTTCCCAGATTGATCAGGCTGCGAAGATTCCATTTCATCTGAGAACGAATAAGTTCCTGTCGGTATCTTTTTGAGAGTCGCACGAACCATCTCCTCCCCATAATCAATCAACGCATTTATATGTTCCTTAATCTCTATAAATCCATACTCCTCAAACAAGGATTGAAACCTTTTTACTCCCAGATTATTACAGGCAATTTGTGCTTGTAAATCTCCCTCACGCTCTTCAGAAGTACGAACATTTCGATAAAACAATTCAAAGACTTCTTCGTTATAAACACCTTTCTTTGCAATTTTTATTGGGGGTATTATAAAACCCTCTTGGTAGATGTCCTTAGAGTTAGGCATTGAACCTGGAGACATGCCTCCAACATCTGCATGGTGTGCTCGGGAAGCAACGAACCCAACGGTCTTTTTCTTAGTACCGTTCTCCTTGGCAATAACTGGAGAAACTAAAGTAACATCAGGTAAATGAGTTCCGCCCATATACGGATCATTCAAAATTATAAGATCACCTGCATCCAACCTCTCAAAACTATCTATTGCAGCTTTGACCGATGCTGGCATGGCGCCTAAATGGACGGGTATATGCTCTGCCTGAGCTATTAATCTACCTTCTCCATCAAATATTGCACACGAATAATCTTTACGTTCTTTGATGTTAGGCGAAAAAGCTGTTCGCCCAAGCGAAACCCCCATTTCATCTGCTATAGAAGAAAAGAGATTACGGAAAATCTCTAATGATATTGCGTCGGGGCTCATATTTTTTGTTCCAATATTATATTTAAATATCCATCTATTTTACCGAACCAGTTGCTAGGCAAAAAAATTGTAGAATCAAGCTGCTCAACTAGAGCTGGGCCTCTAATTTCGTCCCCGACTAACAGTTTGTCCCTAGAATAAATAGTACACGCTGTCGTTTGTTCATTTCCTTCGACAATCACCGTGTTCCTCTTTATTGCCTGTGAGCCACCAGACCCTTTACGTTCATGTGGTCTGATTTTCGGTTTATTTGTAACCCCAATACCCTTCAACCGTATTGCCACGATCTCTACGACCGCTGATTCATTACTATGACCATAATGCTGGTTATGAAGCTTATGAAATCTCTTAATAGCAATTGTTAAATTTTTCCCGTCCGACGGTACCGTGACTTCATAGCCTTGTCCTTGATACCTAAAATCTATAAATTTCTTAGTCTTTATTCGTGAAGCTGAGAAACCTCCATTTTTCAATTTCAATGTAGCCTTTTCTTCAAGTTCCATAAAATGAAGTTTCAGATCTTCTGAGTCCACCTGAGAGGTTTCTTGCATCAACATTTTTGAGTAATCATTCTCAACATCCGTAAATAGCATCCCCAACGCCGAAAGAGCGCCCGGATATTGAGGTATAAGAACTCGTTTGATTCCTATAGATTCTGCCAATTGGCACGCGTGCAACGGGCCTGCACCTCCAAAAGCTACTAGGGTAAAATTTCGAGTATCAAATCCACGTTCTAGAGAAACACGCCTTAATGCCCTTTGCATATTAGAATTCGCAATATTAATGACACCTAATGCTACCTCTGTTAATGATAAATTGCTTCTTTGAACAATTGGAGCAAAAGATTTCTGAGCAGCTTTTAAATCTAAAGGTAGATCTCCAGCCAATTTAACGTCTGCGGGTAATCGACCCAATACTAAATTCGCATCCGTAACGGTAGGAGAAGATCCTTTCCCATACGCACTAGGTCCAGGGTCGGCTCCAGCTGACTCAGGGCCAACAGAAAGCACTCCTGCTTCATCTATTGAAGCTATAGATCCTCCTCCTGCTCCCACGGTTTCTATAGCGATAGATGGAAGCTTCACAGCATAGCCTCCTATAGACCAATCATTGGTGTACTGTATACTCCCCTGACAAAGTGAAACATCTGTAGATGTTCCACCCATATCCAAAGTAATAATATCTGTAATTCCAGCGGTTTTACCGATTGAAAAAGCGCCAACTACACCGCCTGCAGGGCCACTCAATAAAGTGTTAACTGGTAATTCCGATGTACCTGCAAAATCTAAAGTGCCTCCTGACGAAGACATAATACGCATATGATTTGAGAGTAAATTCGTAAGTTTACTAAGATATTTTGACATTGGTGGTGCAACATATGCGTTCAATACTGTTGTAGATGTTCTCTCGTACTCACGAAATTCAGGAAAAATATCACTAGAAATAAAAATCGAATCTACACCAGATAACGCTTGGGTAAGTTTATCAAGGATGGCCCGTTCATGATATGGATAAATAAAAGAAAACAATAAACTAATTGCAATGGATTCAACTTTTGCTTTTTTTATTTGCTGTATCACATCCTCAACCGAATCTAATTTCAGTTTTTCTAAAACCCGCCCTTGTTTGTCAATTCTTTCATTTACTTCAAATCGCAATTCATGGGGAACCAAAGGTTTAGGGCGCGAAATCTCGAAAGAATAAAGGTCATCGCGATTCTGTCTCCCTATCTCGATCACATCAGCGAAACCAGAAGTTGTTATAAGGGCTGTGCGAGCTCCTTTTCTCTCTAGAACTGCATTAGTAGCGACAGTACATCCATGAACAATTTGTTCATCAGCATTGAATAATCTGTTACTTAATCCTCTCATAAATGCTACAGATGGGTCGGATGGAGTAGAAGGAATTTTGTCTATCTCAATATGGCCATCGTCATCAATATAAACAAAATCTGTAAAGGTACCTCCTATATCGATGCCAATCATACATACCCTCACGCAACATCAGGTCTACATTGAATATATATAAATTATAGTTTAACGGAAACTCTTAAAATCTTTATACTAATTTAATCGTTCTTTTCACAGGGAAATCAATTTGGATGCCATTCATCAGGTCCCTTCTCAATCAAAAGTGGCACTTCTCTAGAAAGTACACCATCAACAGAAACACGAACCTTAAATAAACCTTCGTGCTCCGCCTGTAAACCAAGACTCATAAAAAATTGGTGTCCCTGAACCGGTAATAATTGCGCTGTTATAGGTTCACTATGTACCACTTCATTCCCATTTGGGTCGGTGACACTAATTATGAAAGTATGCTCTCCTTCCCCGTGCAATCTACAATAGATAGCAAACTGGAAAGACATAGGGAACTGAGGTGCGCCCACCGTATCAAATATTCCTATAACGTGCGCTCGGCCTCGTTCATCTCTGAAGGCATCCTGCCCTAACAATAAAGCGGTGACTTCCGCATCCAAGACTTTATTCTCCTCTATAAATTATTATTTCTTTGCACCAGGGCACCATTGATCGTGCTCATTTTGTACTTCAGTCCAGGTTTCAAATCCTACATGGCACTGGAGTAAATGGCCACATTTATTACAATCTCGATGTTCGAACGTCTCAAATGGATCGACATCTCCCCCCATCATAGCCTGAGACGCCAATTCCACCAATGATGATAAGCGATCAACTATCAAAGTTTGTATATCAGCCAAATTACTGGGAAGTACCCTGGCTTGCACAGCATCTAATGTAAATCTACCGACTAAAACCAAATGATCATGGGCCAAAGGAGGCAAAACATCTGTTATCAATAAACCTTGAGTTTCTCTGGCTACTAAAGGTCTTTCGATTGTTAATTCGTCGGCAACTAGACCTACTAAGGCGACATAAAATATGGTGAATACATCATCTAGAGAGTCCGTAGAAAACCCTTCGATTGAATCAATTGTAAATTGGTTACCCTTCTGATCAGCGAGCAGAAATTCATAACTCCGTTCACAAAGATCCGTTAAGTTATCTGTCTTAAGGTCCTCTATGACAGGTATGAATTGTTGTTCGTTTTCCGTGAGATTATGGGTCTCTCCCAAAAATTGTTGGAAATATCTACGAGCTCCATTGCTCGTAGATAACTGAGAATCGGATGCTGAGTATAATGACATCGGTATTAACTAGCTCCTAAATAAATTTAATTCTCTATTTTTCATCCACCAAAGTTTACCATGGGAAAGGTACGATTCCTAAACAAATACGTTTTATTTTTTAGAAGGTAATATAGAATTGATATTGTCTTTCTTAGCAGTTTCAGGCAAGAAAATGGAAGAAACGAATAGAGAATATGCCATCACAAAAACCAGAATGAAACCTGGAAGGTAATTACCGGTAATATCAAACAGTAAACCAACCATAACCGGTGCTACAAAACTAGAAGCATTTCCAGCTGTCAGCATACACGCCCACATAGCTGACGCTTTTTCGGGAGACGAATTTCGTAATTCCATTGGTACCGTAAAAATAGCTGGTTCGTATACCCACTGCAAGAACCCAGCCAGAAATACAAATAGATATATCAAAGGCAAACTAGTTGAAATAACGGCCATCAAACCAGCTAAACCCAGCAAGCTTCCAGCTCCTATTAATATTGGTCTCCTTCTATCTAGGCGAGCTATCAATAAACCTCCAAACAAAGTTGCAGGCAATCCAGCAAAAGTAAAAATAGAAGTCGTAAAACCTGCTGTGCCGAGATCAAAGCCTCTTTCCATTAGATAATACGTGGGAAGCCACGTACTCAATGCGATGAACTGGGCCCATGGGCCAACGACAGCGGCTGATAACAACCAAGTTATTTTATCTTTAAATACCACAGATATCTGTTTCAAAATATCTTGGTCAGAACTTTTCTGATCGACTTTTTTACTATTTGAACGATACAACAATAACCATAAGAAAGCGCCGAGAATACCTAAGCTTCCTTCGAATGATAGTAAAAGTTTCCAGCTAAGCGATTCTGCCACCGGAGCACCGAGAATTAGGCCCGCTCCCATTGCTACCGTAAAGGCAGCCAAGTTTACTGTATTAATAATTGGTATTTCTTTTTCAGGAGCCCATTGCATCACTACCGAGGCTGAAGTTGGCAATATTATTGCGGCTCCCAATCCTTGGATGGTACGGATCAATAACAACCATTCAAATTGATCTACAAATACAGTAATTGCACCAACTCCAATAATTATCCATCCTGCTAGATAGAACCGACTAAGACCAAATCTATTAGACAAAATAGTCATTGGAATACTAGCAAGAGTCACCGCTAACGTCATACTGCTAACATATAAACCCGCGTAGGAGCTAGAAATAGTTAACTCCTCCACCACAATCGGAAGTACCGGAGAAGGGCCTATAAAGTTCACTGCTGATACTAGGTGTGCGAAAAGGACTAGTATATATATAGTAAATCTATATGGGTTATGTTTAATCATCTACAGTTTACGGATTCGAATTATTAACCAAAAAAGCTTTATTCAGTGCTTTTACGGCTGCCTCAACTGAATCTTGTTTAATAACACATGTGATACTGATCTCAGCTGTTGTTATCATCTCTATATTTACCCCGGCATCATTAAGTGCTTTAAACATAGTCCCCGCATATCCCGGAGAGTTCTGAAGCCCAGCTCCCACAATACTCACTTTCGCAAGCGACGAATCTCCAGTAACCTCGTTAGCCCCCAACTCTGCTGCTAAATCTTTAACATAAACAAGCGTCGAATCTAAACTATCTTGAGTGACCGTGAAAGACATGTCGCTATAGCCATCGTGTCCGGTATTCTGAACTATAATATCAACACTGATTCCATAATCAGCTAAAGGAGCGAAAATTTTCGCAGCTATCCCAGGGACATCAGGGACGCCAGAAACCGTAACTCTAGCTACATTTCTATCGTGAGTTATACCACGAACTTTATTACTACTTTCCATATCAATGCTCCCTTGAATTAATGTACCTGACCTATTATCGCTAAAAGTAGACCCTACAAAAATAGGTGTTTCGTTTAACAAAGCAAGTTCCACGGCTCTACTATGGATGACCTTTGCGCCCTCACTTGATAATTCCAACATCTCCTCATAAGATATTTCATCTATACGGTTAACATTGGGTATTAGTCTTGGGTCAGCTTGATAAACACCTTCCACATCAGTATAGATCTCACATATGTCTGCATCCATAGCAGCAGCTATTCCTACTGCAGTTGTATCAGAGCCACCTCGGCCCAATGTAGTTAATTCCTCATCGCCATCGATTCCTTGAAACCCTGCGACAACCACTATTTTCCTTTGTTCAATTTCTCGAATAATCCTAGATGGTTCGATATCAGATATAGAAGCTCTTGAGAAAAAAGAGTCGGTATGTATCCCAGCTTGCGCGCCAGTTAGACTCAACGCCTCTATACCCAAATTATGGAAAGACATCGCTAGTAATGCACTGGAAACACTCTCACCTGTAGATAGTAATTTATCCATCTCACGAAGGTCTAAATCGTCTGAGATTTGTTTGGCAAGATTGATCAAATCATCCGTGGTATCACCCATAGCTGAAACAATTATTACAAAATCATCACCCTTAGAATAATCATCTGCAACTTTTTTTGCGATCTTTTGTATATTATCTATGGTAGCAACAGACGTCCCACCATACTTTTGCACTCTAAGAACCAATTTCTTCTCCCATGATATGAGCACCTTTATGTGACGGACCAATAGTGAGAAAACGACCATCAATTTTGTGAATTTTTATATGCTCCTCTAATCTATATTTAATATCGGCAACTTGATCAGAAGAAGCGAAACCAATCACGGAAGGGCCGGCTCCTGAAATAAAGGATCCATACACACCATGATTTCTCATTGCACCTATCATTGACTCCATATTCGGTGATAATTTAAATCTGTAATCTTGGTGTAGACGATCTTCAGTTGAAATTCTCAAATCTTCCCACTCACCTGTCATCAAAGATCTAATTGTTAACGCTGTCCTAGAAAGATTAAATACTGCACTCTCGAGAGATACTTTTTGAGGCAGAGCGGAACGCGATTCAGACGTAGCAAGAATTTCGTTGGGAATGAAAATCAAGCATTCTAAACCATCCTGCATTGCAATAGCCCTGTCTATATAATTTCCCTCCGTTTTAACTATAAGCCTAACACCTCCAAATAGGGCCGGTGATACATTGTCGGGATGTCCTTCTATCTGGCTTGCAATTTCAAGTAAGTCCTTAACGGTAAGAGCATTATCTGCATAATAATTTGCGATAAGTAATCCAGCTACCACAGCTGCTGCACTACTCCCCAAGCCTCTTGTCAGCGGTATATTGTTCTTAGAATGAATGGATAGTAAAGGGGTTTGTATGCCTGCCTTGTTACAACCAGCATCTATAGATTGAAAAACTAGATTCTCTTTATCTTTAGGTAATAGATCAGCACCCTCACCCTCGACAGTCATAAGATTTATGTCACTGACGGAAACATTTAATGTATTCCATAGATCTAAAGCCATACCGATCGAATCAAAGCCTGAGCCAAAATTAGCGGTCGTGGCGGGCACCGCAACAACAAAATCACTAGATCTATTCATATCTTTCAATCTCGACCACGTTCATCAATTTGTCTCCTAAAAGCTGGTAACACATCCATAACAATAGCTTAATATATAAATTAACATGGATAAACAACAGATCGTTAGCAAATATACCTCGTAAAGACATTAATTAAACCCAAACGGAACACTATAAATTAGCAAATTAGCGACATCACGGAGTTTAAATTTTTCACTAAACTGAGCTCCTTTGAACTACTACGTATAATATCGCCATTACCCCCTACTCTCCTCACAAGCTCAGATTAGGGTTTCCATTCTTAATTTCATTCCACCATTCAATTTTTTTTTCGAACACCTCTGGATCATCGCCTTTATCAAACGGTACCTGGACATAACGTAGATAACCTCCGATCTTACTAACATCATCTCTTGGAAATTTAGTTCCTTGGTCATAGTGTTGTTTTTTTTGTTTTAGAATAGATTCGATCTTAAACAATACGGCATGCTTCAAGCGGATAGACATTGCAGGATCACCTTTCCACAAACAAACTCCTTCTAAAGTTTTTGGGTGGTAGACCGCTCTTCTTATGTAGGCATTTTTTCCAAAATTCGCGAAATCTTCTCGGTCTGGAAATTTATTTGGGAAAAATAGAGTTTTTTCTACATACATGAATCCCACAATATAATAACCACGATGATGTGGTATGAATTTCTCATCATAATGTGTTAATAATGACAAGAAAACAATGTAGTCTCCCGGCTTACACCTCATAAGTTTTCTTTGATACTGAGAATTTTCTACATATGCTCCGTAAGTAAAGCTTTGAAATTCAGGATCATCCATAACTCGAACGTTACGATATCTACTAGAAACATAATTGGATAGTGGCTCTCCAGAGTTGTTGAAAGAAGCCATTTTCGGATACGCCGGTAAAGTTGGAGCCCACAAAGATCGCTCCTCAGGTTTTGGCATTAATTCAAAAGTTCCATCCCGAAAAATTGGGCTTCTTATAGCCCCATGTGAGGAGTTAACACCCACAGTTACTAGAAAAATGCTGCTAGATAGATCAATGTCCATATTTTTACCTAATATACCCAAGTAATCATAGATTTATAATTATAGATCAATATAATTATCAGTAGAATGATAGCAGATAGTAACACAACAACTGAAAAAATCCAGGATTTAGCAAATTCTCATGGTTTTGATATGGTAGGTTTTACCTCCGCAGATCCATTTGAGAATAGTAAAGATTTCATAGTCCAGCGTGTAGATGAGGGTTTATTATCTGGATTAAGCTGGTTTACTAAAGAGCGAGTAGAAAGAGGTTCAAATCCCAAAAATATACTTAAGGACGCAAAATCAATAATATCTCTTGGACTCAGCTATTACACTATTAAACCTAAACACAATACCGATACTATAAATGGGAAAATTGCGATGTATGCGTGGGGTGACGACTATCACAGAATATTTGAACGGAAAATTAAAGATTTTATCGCAGATTTAAAACAACTGACGAGTGAAGAAACAAATACATATTGGTATACTGACACCGGCCCCATGTCTGATCGAGCGGTTGCACAAAGAGCTGGCGTTGGATGGTTCGGAAAAAACACAAACATACTGACAGATAAAGGTTCTTGGGTAGTATTAGCACAAATTATTACGAATCTAGATTTAGAAGAGTCACCGGTTTCAAAAAAACACTGTGGAACTTGTACGATGTGTATAGATGTCTGTCCAACTAATGCAATAATAGGGGCCGGTATATTAGATAATAATAAGTGCATATCCTATCTAACTATAGAAAATAAAGGCCCGATACCAATGGAATTAAGGTCTAAGATGGGTAATTGGATATTCGGTTGCGATATCTGCCAAGACGTTTGCCCAGTAAATCGTAAACAAGCATTAGGCAATGCATATAATGACTTTTCACAAAAAGATTCTGAGAGAGTTTCACCCGACCTGATATCTTTGCTAAAAATATCTGAAGATTCGTTCAGAAAAAGATTTGCGAAAAGCCCGGTCTTGAGAGCTAAGGTTGACGGAATGAAAAGGAATGTATGTGTAGCACTCGGTAACATTAAAAATCCATCCACAGTGGAGCCTCTATCTGAGGCACTTATAAAAGACTCTGCGCTTGTCAGAGGGCACGCGGCTTGGGCACTAGGCCAAATCAAAACAGATTCAGCTATACAAAGTTTAGCGTCCAGAAAAAAACTAGAAAAAGACCCCTGGGTTCTTAAAGAAATAGAACTAGCTTTAAACTCATAGAATAGTTAACTACTATCTAGTACTTGTCTAAGTTTTGTTATTTGTGTTTTTACATTTTTTGAGGGACCGAAGATCGCTGAACCACAAACAAATCTTGTGGCACCAGCTAAATAGGCTAGCTTAATCGTGCTCTCATTGATGCCACCATCAACCTCAAGCTGTGTATGAAGATCTCTTTCGTCTATTAACTTACGTATCCGTTTTATCTTAGGTTCAACAGATGCTATATATGCCTGCCCCCCGTACCCAGGTTCTACGGTCATCGCTAAAACAATATCTAATTGATCCAATACACTTTCTAATTCATCAATTTCAGTATCTGGTTTAACAGCTACTCCTGATTTCATGCCATGTGAGCGGATTGCTAGTAATGTATCTTCAAGGTCCAAGCATGCTTCCAAATGCACAATCACCGAATCAACTCCAATATCAGATAATTCTGGGATCATTGTGATTGGTTCATGAACCATTAAATGCACCTCCATTGGAACCTCTTTCATATAGGGTTTTATATCTTTAATCATTTGGATTCCAAAAGTTATTGGTGGTACAAATCGTCCGTCCATAACATCGATGTGCAAGCCATCTGCTCCACTCTCTACAGCTGCAGAGACCTCTTCTCCCATCTTAGAAAAGTCAGCAGCTAAAATAGAGGGTAGTATTGTGGGCCCATTAATCCTGTTCATCTTCAGATAAACCCATTCTTGCATCATTAATACGCTGGATCACTTGTAGCTTCGACGTACCACCGGTAATGTTGCGGGCTGCTATAGCTGATTCAGTATTAATCAATTTTATATCTTCCTCAAAATATGTCGAAAATTCTTTATAATAATTCAAATCTAAATCAGAAAGACTGACACCATCTTCAACAATTTTCTCAAACAATGATTTAACCACACCATGAGATTCACGAAATGGAACACCTTTTTTCGTAAGGTAATCAGCAACCTCCGTAGCAAGCAAAAGATCATCTCGAGAATCAGCATCCATTCGATCGGTATTAAATTCTAGGGACTCCAGCATACCCGCCATCATATCCAATGAATCTTGCAATGTGGTTACAACATCGAATAGTGGCTCTTTATCTTCTTGAAGATCACGATTATATGCCAAAGGTAATCCTTTAAGTGTCACTATGGTCGAAATTAGAGCCCCTGCTACACGACCAACTTTCCCCCGAATCAGTTCAGCAATATCCGGGTTTCTTTTTTGGGGCATTATGCTAGATCCCGATGTATACGCATCACCAGCAGTTACATAATTAAATTCCTCGCTGGACCAAAGAATGATCTCTTCACATAAACGAGACAGATGGATCATAGTCATTGAAGCACTAAACTCAATATCAGTTATAAAATCCCTGTCAGAAACAGCATCCATGCTATTCATACTGATATTCCCAAAACCTAACTCGTTCGCCAACCATTCACGATCAACTCCATAGGGGGTCCCAGATAAGGCCGCACTTCCCAAAGGCAAAACGTCTACTCTATCAAAAGCTTGTTTAAATCTGATCACATCTCTAGTTACCATCTCAAAATAAGACAGTAGGTGATGCGAAAGTAATACTGGTTGCGCGCGCTGAAGATGTGTGTAGCCAGGCAACATAACATCAATATGTGATTCCGCTTTATCTACCAGAGTCTTTTGAAATCTTTTTAACAAAACCAAAATATTACTTATTGCATCTTTGCAAAACAATCGAATATCGGTAGCTATTTGGTCATTACGAGAACGCCCTGAATGCAATTTCCCACCCACTGGACCCACAAGCTCAATAAGCCGTCGCTCTATGTTGAAATGAATGTCCTCTAATTCAACACGGAATGGGAAAATGCCTTCGTTAAGCTCTTTAGTTATACTTTGAAGCCCTTTTATGATACTTTTTAATTCATCATCCGATATCACATCTGCTCGAAACAACGCCTGGGCCCACGCACTTGATCCTTGAATGTCGTAGTGAGCCAACTTCTTGTCAAAATCTAGAGAAGCTAAGAATGTTGCTGGATCTCCGAAACTACTCATAAAACTTTCCTAACAAATAATAAAACCCTCTGTTTCTACAGCTTATCACTCTGAAAACGAGCTTGGGTTCTTACAGGAAGTCCCCACAAATCTATAAACCCAGGTGCAGACGACTGATCAAATAAATCTCCCGCATCATATGTGGCCAATTCTGTACTATATAAAGGTGTATCAGCTTCTCGTCCGACAACAATGAAATTACCTTTGTGCATTTTAATTCTAACACTACCGTTTACATAGCGTTGGGTACTATCAACATAGGCTTGCAAATTATCACGAAGATGGCTAAACCAGAGACCGTCATAAACTAGATTCGAATACTCTGTTGAAACTGTCTCACTAAACCTTCCTTGTGAACGGGTAAGAACCATGTTCTCTAGAGCCTTATGTGCTTGAATCAATACGACAGCTGCAGGAGCTTCATATATCTCACGAGATTTTATACCTACAAGTCGATCTTCGATATGGTCAATACGCCCAATACCGTGGGCTCCAGCCATATCTGAAAGTGATTCTACAAGGGTTAAAGGATCCATCACTTCGCCATTCAGTGCAACTGGGTTTCCATTTTCAAATCTTATATTCAAATACATTGGGTCTTCTGGACAGTCAGATGGATTTGCTGTCCATTCATAAACATCATTAGGAGGTTCAGTAGAAGGATCTTCTAACACACCGGCTTCAATGCTTCTGCCCCAAACATTATCGTCAGTAGAATACGGTTTATCTACTGTCGATGGAACTGAGATATTATGGCTTTCAGCATATTCAATTTCCTGCAATCTCGTCATGCCCCATTCTCGAGCGGGAGCTATAACTTTAAGATCTGGAGCCAAAGCTCCAACAGAAACATCCAATCTTACCTGGTCATTACCTTTCCCAGTACATCCGTGTGCAACTGCGGATGCGCCCTCTTCTCTAGCGGCCTCCACCATCAATCTTGCAATCAGTGGGCGGCCTAGGGCGGTAGCGAGAGGGTAAACTCCTTGGTACATCGCGTTGGCTCTCAACGCGGGGAAAACAAAGTCTTTGACAAATTCAGATCTAACGTCCACTATAC
>JAPYRO010000005.1:0-2931 GCA_029941095.1 Dehalococcoidia bacterium | reverse complement strand
TACGTGCCGAAATAGCTCCCACATCCAACGCTCTTTGTTTGATAGTAGGTAGGTCACTAACATTGCCTAAATCTGCAGTCAAAGTCACAACTTGATAGCCATATTTTTCTTGTATCCATTTAATTGCAACTGAGGTATCAAGCCCTCCGCTATAAGCTAAGATAATCTTTTCTGACATCAACCCTCCAACCAACATATTACATGAAATTCATTACTTTTTAGTAACCGTCTGAATTGCTTCGGAGATAATCTCGATTCCTTTATCAATATCCTCATCTGAAACGATCAATGGTGGCATGAGCCTCACGGCATCAGGCCTAACTCTATTTATCAAAAGACCTCTATTGAGACATTCTTGCATGACCTCTAAGCCAATCTCCGCTCGAAACTGAATAGCTATCAGCAGGCCTTCTCCTCTAATTTCAGTGATGTTATAAGATTCATCCTTGGCTATCTCTAACAATTTATTTTTCAATCGTAGTCCAGATAATCTTACGGTCTCGGATAAATTTTCTTTAATTACAAACTCAACCACTGATCTCGCAGCGGCAGTTGTTAACGGGTTACCCCCAAAAGTTGAACCATGATCACCAAAAGTTAAAGAGTTTGCTTTTTCTTTGACCAAAAATGCACCTATCGGGACCCCGCCCCCCAAACCCTTCGCTAACGTCATAACATCAGGTTCTACATCAAAAACTTGGTAACCAAATAGTTTACCAAGTCTCCCAACTCCTGTCTGAACTTCGTCAAATATCAGTAACAGATCATTGTCATCACACCAAGCACGAATATTACGAAAATATTCTTGGTCGGGGACGTTGACACCACCTTCTCCTTGGACTGGTTCTAAAAGGATGGCAACAGTTTTATCTGTTGTGGCCTCTTTTATTTGTTCAAAATTATTATAATCTACATGTACGAACCCAGGTAACAAAGGTTTGAAGCTTTCTTGATAATCAGGCTGACCTGTTGCGGCAACTGTACCAAGGGTCCGACCATGAAAAGAGTTTAACGCAGTTATAATCTCACTCGCACCATTCTTGTTTAATGTTCCATATCTTCTCGCAACTTTAATAGCTCCTTCTACAGCTTCTGCTCCGCTATTACAAAAAAAGACTCTATCCATACACGAGTTATCAATTAGTAGTTGAGCAAGCTCTAGTTGAGGAATTGTATAAAACGCATTGGAAACTTGAATCAGTAATTTTGATTGCTCAATAATGGCGTCAATCATAGTTTGATGAGAATGGCCTAGAGTTGCTGTCGCCCAACCACCTACAAAATCTAAATAAGAACGACCTTTGTCATCCCAAACAGTACTCTCTTTGCCTCTAACAATCGTAATTGGGATCCGATTGACTGTCTGTATATAATATTTTGCCTCTATTGATTGCCAGTCAATATTACCAACCATAATTCTTAAGCTCCTTCAGTTAATAATTATCCATCATCCATGTATTAGTAATTAACAAACTTACTTACGTCTCCAAAAAACTTAATCATTGTTATCTGATTTCATTATCCCGGAATCTGCTATTTCCCCTAAACTATCTAGCAGATTTATAAATTGCTTTTGTAATGCTGAAAGGGAAGATCTTGCTTGCTCTATCTGTATCTTGATAGTATTTAAGGGATCTCGTTCACCATTTGTTACGGGTTTCTCTGGTGAAAGGTATCGATCTTCTCCGAGAATAGCATTCAAAGATTCTTCCAGTGAAGGTTCCATAACCGGCTCTTCCCCTTGCTGCACTAGTACTACTCTTGTCAATTGCGGATATTCAATGTCTTCGGCTTGTAGATAAACCGGTTCAACGTACAAAATATTATTATCTACAGGAATCACCAATAAATTGCCTCTCAAAACCCTCGAACCTGATTGGCTCCACAAGGTAAACGACTCCGATATCTTAGGATTAACATCAATCCTGGCTTCAACTTGCTGAGGACCATCAATTTGTCTTTCATTAGAGAAGGTAAACGCAATTAATTTGCCATATTTATCTCCGTCATTTCTCGCTGCAAGCCACCCTACTAAATTGGGCTTATTCAAAGGCGTAAATGGCATAATTAACACAAATTCCTCTTTTTCTTGGTCAGGTAATTTCATAATCAGGTAGTAAGGTTCCATCGTTTGCGCACTTTCCCCAAAGAAAATTTCTCTTGGGAATTCCCATAAGTCTTCCTGGTTATAAAAAATTTGAGGGTCTGTCATGTGAAATTTAAGATATTTATCTGCTTGGATAGCAAAGAAGTTCTCAGGATACCTTATATGGCTTTTAAGAGTTTGAGGCATCTCACTCATCGGTGCGAATAAACCTGGAAAAACGTCAACGTATGTATTTATTATGGCATCTTCTGGGTCAGCGATAAAAAATTTCATAGACCCATCGTATGCATTAACAACAATTTTAGCGCTATTCCTAATGTAGTTTACTTTTGTTTCTTCCATTCCATTTGGCTCTGAATACGGATAACGATTGCTTGTTGTATAAGCGTCTTGCATCCAGTAAAGTTGTCCATCGTCAGCGGAAACAATATAAGGATCAGAATCCAAATGTAGAAAAGGAGCAACTCGCTCCACTCTCTCAGCGATAGTACGATAATACAAAATTTGGCTTTTTGGGGTAACTTCGCTTGTTATCAACAAATTCAAATCACCGAAGTTAATAGCGAAAATCAGTTTTCTCAAAAAGGAATCGAGAAAAATCCCCGGGCCAGCGTAACTTTCGTATACTGCTCCATCAGTTGAGGGGTGGTCAAATTCTGGGGTTTTACTTCCAACAATCACCCAATCATCTGTGGCTTCTCCAAAATATATTTGTGGATTATCAACCTTTGGAGCACCTTTCACAGAAGCCGGTGGAATATCTTTAATAATGAAAACTGGCAATCCGTCCGTCGTAAACTCTGTGACTGGGCTCATTGCAACAC
>JAPYRO010000004.1 GCA_029941095.1 Dehalococcoidia bacterium | reverse complement strand
AAGTGGATCCTTTTGAACGCAAAGATACTAAAGAAGGTACAACGGAAATCATTGACGCTACAATATTTGTAGAGAAAGAATCACAAAAAGGGATACTAGTAGGTCAAGAAGGAAACTCTCTCAAAGAGGTAGGCATCGCTGCTCGTAAAGACATTGAGTTGTTACTACAAAGAAATGTATATCTGAACCTATGGGTCAAAACTAAGGAAAAATGGAGACGTGATGGGAATTTCTTAAGAGAGCTGAACGAAGATTAAATTAACTCCCATAAAGATTGCGCTCTTCAATTATTTCAAACACTTTCTGGGGAACCATTGCTTCGATCGACTGCCGCGCAGCTATTCGTTCTCTAATATTAGTGGAACTTATATTGATTCTAGGCATACCTTCAAGAAACACTGCTTTTTCACCTAGTCCAGCTACTTTCTTGTCTAGAAAGGCGGCATTCACATCATTGACTCCGTCCCTTGGCACAACTGCAAATTTACAAAGTTTAACTAGCTCACTTACTTTTTTCCAAAGGTCGATACCTAACACAGAATCTTGCCCCAAAATAAATATTAGTTCATCACTTTCAGGAGCCATTTTTCTAAGTTTCTTTATCGTGTTTATAGTATATGATGGCCCATCTATACCTATTTCTACGTGAGAAACCTCAAACGAATCATCACCAGCGATCGCGGCTTCAACCATATCAAGACGATCTTTAGTTCCAGCAACTAATCCATTTGTTTTCATCCATGGATCACCAGCTGGAACAAAAATTATTTTGTTTAGATGAAGTTTCTCGAAAGCATATTTTGCTATAGCAATATGGCCTAAATGTATAGGGTCAAAGCTTCCACCAAGAATGCCAAAGGTCACCGCCATATTAATTCCATTTCTCCAAGAAAAATCGTGTCTCCGCTTGAAGCCCCCGCACGCTCAAGTTCTTCAACAACGCCAAATCTACCAAGTTCTCTCCAAATATCCGCCGCCAGGACCATATCAGATAAATGGCCACCGCCTACTAGTCTCTCTGCCTTTTCATGTGTCACACGCCAAACTCCCGGCTGCACCACCTCTACTACAGGCGTTATCCGTTCAGGTTTTGGTCTCAGAATTACCCTATCGGAGGCTTTGTCCTGGGTTTTTTGCTGTTTAGCTTCCCCTACATATTTCATAGATGAACGCATAACTTCTTCCAAACCTTCTCCCGAAATAGCTGAACCCATATATATTTCCATTATTCCTAACCCTTTCAGCTCTATCGGTATTTGGTCTTTCTTTAACTGAACTTCGGGCAGATCAAGCTTATTAATAAAAACTATTTGAGGCTTAGACAGAAGCTCTGGGGAATATAACTCTAATTCCATTGTGATTGATTTCCAAGAACCTGCTAGATCCTCAAGAGATCCATCAATAATATGAACAAGCACAGAGGTTCTCTCTACATGCCGTAAGAATTGATCGCCCAAGCCCTTTCCATCATGAGATCCTTCGATTAAACCAGGTATATCCGCTAATATGAATGTTGCCCATCCAACATTAACCACACCAAGATTGGGCTCCAAGGTTGTGAAGGGGTAGCCTCCTATCTTTGGGTTGGCACCCGTTGTTCTTGCAAGGAAACTTGATTTCCCAGCGTTCGGCTGCCCAACTAACCCAACATCCGCTAGCAACTTAAGGTCAAGAACTATCTCTAGATTTTCTCCTTTTTCTCCTGATTCAGCTAGTCGAGGAGCTCTGTTAGTTGATGTCGCGAAATGGGCATTACCTTTTCCTCCTTGGCCTCCCTGAGCCACTAACAGTGAATCCCCTTCTTTATCTAGATCAATGAATCCATCATCACCAGTGTCCGTATGTTTCCACTTAACTACAGTTCCTACAGGAACCCTAATTTCCAAGTTTTTGCCAGAAAGCCCGGTTTTATTTTTATTTTTCCCGTTTTGTCCATCGCCAGCTTTATAAATTTTTCCAGCCGTAAACTCTTCAAGGGTTGCTCTTTGAGAGTTAGCTTTAATAAAAACAGAACCACCTTCTCCTCCATCTCCACCTGAAGGTCCACCAAAAGGCACATATTTTTCTCTACGAAAAGAGACAGCTCCGCTGCCACCTTTACCCGCGAGTACATTAATAACTACATGATCAATCATTAAACTATTATAATAAAAGATAAGATATTTATTACCTCTTATTAGTATTTTCTTCTTCTTTCTTCTTCTTTCTTTTGGAAAAGTGGAAAACCTATTTGGATAAAGTAGAGTAACTTTGTTGAAAGAAGGGGGTTAAAGTGTGTGTTTTGTAGATATTATGTTTAAAATTGCCTCGGTAGTTTCCCTTATCTCTGAGGTTGTCGATATAAGGGCTTCAATTTTTCTTACCCCGTGGATAACGGAAGAGTGGTCTCTCCCGTTAAAAAGACCTCCAATCTCTGATAAGGATAATTCAGTGTGGTCGCGGATGAGATACATCGCTATATATCTAGCTAATACAAGGCTGCGCACCCTACTTTTTCCTGCTAGTAATTCACTTGGTATATGGTGATAGGCTGCGACGGCATCGAGTATTGTTTCCCCAGATATCGGACCTAATTCGTTTACAGGCACTATATCTGTATTCAGCGCCTGGGTTGCTAAAGAAAGATCAGGGATCCTCTTTAGCAAAGTTGATAGAGCAACTAATTTATTAAGATCACCTTCCATTTGATGGACATTAACGTATGGTCTATTTGCGATGTAATGTAATACAGCATCATCTAATAGGATTGGCAGCCTTGTCGCCTTAAATGCTAGGATTGACACTCGGCTCGATTGATCTAAGGGGTCTAGGGTAACGGTTAATCCAGAGGATAAGCTTCCCATGAGTTTTTTGTGGGTGAACGGAAGCTCTTGTAGTGGAGCATTAGAGGATATAACAACTTGTTTTCCATAACGTAATAGATTATTGAATGTGTAGAATAAGTTTTCCTCACTTTTTTCTTTTCCACATATGAAGTGTATGTCGTCTAAAATGTATAAATCTGGTGATCTGTGGGCATCACGAAATTCTTTAATAGTTCTGTGACGTGCAGCTTCGATGAAATCGTTAACAAAATCTTCTCCTGTTGTGAGTAATACTTCTCGCCCATTCTTTTGTGCTTCATTTGCAACCGCGTTAAGAAGGTGAGTTTTTCCTATCCCAGACGGGCCTGAAAAAAGAAGCGGGTTATAGGTTTCGCTTGGCCTTTCAGATATTGCGACAGCAGCAGCCCTAGCAAGTTCTGAATTTTGTGCTTTAGCAAAGTGTTCAAATGTAAAATAGGATGCAGGACCCTGGTTTGCTGACAAGGAATGGGATTCCAGATTCTTTGATATGCTTGGCTTGTTGAATATCTCCTGATGTTCAGGATTTTCTACAATCGAGGAAACTACCCTGACAGATACTATAATCGAATGGTTAAGCATGCCTGCCAACGTTCGTTCAAGCAACGAACGCATTCGTTTATCGAGCCATTCGGCTACAAGACTGTTTTCTACTTCTATTATAAAAGTCTTCCCGTCAAACCCTGCTCCTATGCTCGATTTTAGCCAAGTATCGTAAGCGGAAGCACTGACCTGAACCCTTAAGGAATCAAGCGCGGTTTTCCATATAGCCTTGGGAGACTCTTGAGACATAGGCATACCCCTCCTTAGACAAGGCTATATAAACTATCGGGTGTCACTTGGATCTTGTAATTTCTTTATTTCGCAAAAAATGGTTGTGAAACAAACGACTAGGAAAGACTACCTTTAAGAGGTGATTGGGTCAAACTACCACCGGCCTGATGAGCGGCAGTTTCCTGGATCATTACAGGGTGATGTTGGCCTTAACTAATGCTTTTTTCTCATAAAAGCTCTTTTATCCTTACACTTCCCAATTTGGAAGGTAAAATGTGTAAAATAAATCATGGATTTTTTTAGTAACTTAATTTTTATGGGCACCTCGTCGTTTGCCGTACCGGCATTAGATACGTTGATCGCCGACGGGATATTACCCAGAGCCGTTTACACCCAACCAGATAGAAAAGGTGGACGTGGACGCCGTAGTATTGTTTCGCCAATTAAAGAAAGAGCGTTAGATTATGAATTACCAATTATCCAACCTGAAACATTACGCGACCCCAATGAGCTTGCTCAGTTCAAAACCTTAGAGCCTAGCATATTAGTGGTAGCAGCCTATGGGGCAATATTGCCGCTAGAGTATCTCGAGTTACTAACAAATGGAGGTTTGAACATTCACCCTTCTTTGCTTCCATTGCATCGTGGCCCTTCTCCTATAGTGAATACCATTTTGGCAGGAGATACAGAGACCGGGGTTTCCATCTTCGTAATGGATGAAGGCATGGATACTGGACCGATACTGAGGCAGAAAACAACCCCCGTCCATTTACACGAGACCGGGGGCGCATTGACTGATAGGTTGTCCCTAGAGGCGGCAGCCATACTAGTTCCCACATTAGTTGATTGGATTAATGGAGATATAGAACCAATTTCGCAAGATAACAATGTGGCTAGTTATTCAAGGTTGCTAAAAAAAAGTGATGGAGCACTAAACTTTAAAGAGCCAGCTACAATTTTGAAGAGAAAAGTAGATGCTTTTAATCCATGGCCGTCATCCTTTACGACCTATAAGGGAAAACGACTAACGATACTAGAAGCTTGGTTGCTTGATGAAAAAGAACTAGAGGTTGCCCCGGGTGAAATACTATATTCCCCGTCTGGCAACAAAATATTACTGGGAACATCAGAGGGGATTCTGGATGTTCAAACGATACAACTAGAAGGGAAACGCCCCGTAGCTGCTACAGAGTTTTTAAGAGGGTACCAAGATTTTGCTGGCAGTATATTGCCAAGTTAGTGACCGGTTTACTGTTCTTCCTCTTCAGAGGATTCTTCTTGATCACTTTCTTCATCAGTGATCTCCTCGTCTCCTTCTTCAGCCTCAGCCTCAGCAGCATCAGCCTCGGTATCCCTGAGATCCATTGCGGCAACCCTAGATCTTCCTACTCTTATTATCGGCTGATCATCGTCGCCAATAACCTCTAAATTTTCTGGTAGTTCTAGATCTTTTATTAGGATTGCCATATCAAAGTCTACTAACGAAGAAATATCTACTTCTATAAATTGTGGGATACTTGCCGGAAGGCATTCAACAATAATCTGAAATACCAATTGGTTTAACAGGGCGTCTGGGAGCCTGGAGGCAGGAGCATCTCCAATGATTCTTAAAGAAACCTGGGTTTGGATTGTTTTTTGCAAATCGATTCTATGGAAATCAGCATGTAAAATTTCTCGTGTAACAGGGTGCTGTTGAATTTGTCTTATAAGGGTTTGATAGCTCTCTTCATCGACTGATAAGTTCACAATCGAAGTTCTTCCACCGCTATGTATAACGGTTTCTAGTTCTTTGGTATCTACTTGTAACGACTTAGATTCTAAGCCTTCGCCATATAAATTGCCCGGCGTTACACCTGAGCGACGTAACATGCGGACCTTTTTTCCTGTTATATCTCTCACCGTAGCTTTTAGTGATAGTGGGCTTTGTTCGTTGGTCATTTTTGCTTTCTTACTCCTAATATCTATTATACATTATGTTTACCAGGTCTATTCTAGCTGGGTTTTTGTTACCACCAAATCTTTTTTCCTATTTCTGCTTGTAGTTCCTTTATTGGTTTAGTCCATACGCCAGTAGATAAATATTTCCAGCCTCCATCAGCAAAAAGGCAGACAATGTTTCCAGAATCCATCTTTTCAGCAACCCTTAGTGCACAGGCCAAAACAGCTCCTGAGGATATCCCCGCGAATATGCTTTCTTTTTCTAAAAGTTCCTTAGTAAATCGGAACGATTCTTCACTGGTTATAATAAATTGACCATCTAGTATTTTTTGATCCAAAATAGGTGGTATAAAGCCATCTTCTAACGATCGTAACCCCTGGATTCTTTCTTCTGGATGGGGAACAACCGCGATAATTTTGGTATTTATATTATGTTCTTTTAAACGATGTCCCGCTCCCGTTAGAGATCCTCCAGTTCCTAGGCCAGCGATAAAAGCATCAACGCTCGGTAGTTCATCAATAATCTCTTGGGCAGTTCCAAGGTAATGAGCTTCGGGGTTTGCTTGGTTTCCATATTGATATAGCATCACATATTTATTGGGGTTATCCTCAGCCATTTTTTTTGCTAGTTCAATTGCTCCGTTTGTTCCCTTCTCTCCATCGCTAAAGGTTATCGTTGCCCCGAAAGATTCGATTAACGATTTCCGCTCACTAGTAACGTTGTTAGGCATCACTACTTCAACTTTATAGCCTTTATAGTTTGCTATCATAGCGAGTGATACCCCTGTGTTACCGCTAGACGGCTCAAGGATAGTTTTATTGGCGGATAATTCACCGGCCAACTCAGCTTTTTCGACCATTAGTTTGGCAATACGGTCTTTTACGCTACCAGTAGGATTTTGTCCTTCTAGTTTCGCAAAAATTCGAACGTTCGGGCTTGGTTGAAACCCACGAAGCTCGACGAGCGGAGTATTTCCTATGGTGTCAAGGATACTGGAATAGGCCAACGGCGCCTCTCTATATTTTTGGTTTATTTCTCAACAGGTGATTATAAAAATAATTATGACTCGATAGCTGGCATCCCACAAAAAGCTTCATAATCGATCAGCGCATCTATAGTTGGATTATCTCCACATACTGGGCATTCAGGATCTTTACGTAACTTAACTTTGCGGAAATCCATATCTTCAGCATCGAACAGTAGTAAACGATTTACCAAGGTATTACCAAGCCCTAAAATGACCTTGATGGCTTCGGCTGCCATGATAGATCCTACGATTCCTGGCAAAACCCCGAGCACACCGGCCTCGGAACACGAAGGAACCATTCCTGGAGGAGGAGGAGCTGGGTATAGGCATCTATAGCACCCTTGACCGGGTAAAAAAGTTGTCATCTGGCCTTCGAACAAAAAGATACTTCCATGTACTACTGGCTTATTGGATAAAACCCCGACATCATTTATTAAGTACCTAGTTGGAAAATTATCAGTACCGTCTACTAATATATCGAAATCCTTCGCTATTTCCATCGCGTTTTCGCTATTCATGTGAACAGGAAGTTTCTCAACTGTTATATCAGGGTTTATAGATAGAAGTCGGTCTTCCGCAGAATCAACCTTTGCTCTTCCAACATCTTCGTTTCCATGTAGTATTTGCCTATGTAAGTTTGTTATATCTACTGAATCGAAATCTACTATACCTATTTTCCCGACGCCAGCGGCAGCTAAATACATAGCCAATGGTGATCCTAAACCACCTGCACCTACCAGCAAAACACTAGCATCAATAAGTTTACGCTGCCCCACACTACCTACCTGCGGCATTATAATATGCCTGCTATACCTCTGTACTTCTGAAGGTGTTAGTGGTCTAGCTCCTGCCACTGCCATGTTTTCATATCCTCCTGCCCTTTAATTATATATCGTTTAAAGGGCGACCTTCCGATTATAGCTATTCATAAAGCAAAGGGCAAAAAAGCCCTAGAAATAGGTTTCAATACTTTTCTTGATCGTATGTAATCTATTAAGATATAGATTAATAATGATTAAACTATTTTTGTTAATGATATTAATCGTATCGCTTGGCTTTATAGCATGCCAGCAACAGGCAGGACAAGAATCGTCTTTGGCTGGGAATAATGATTCCAGGACGGTTAGGGGAGATTTAACACAAAGAGCAGTACAAATAAACCAAAAATATCTTTTGCAAGCACCTGAACCAAAACCTGTCGTTGAGAATATTCCAGAAGAAACTGAAGAGGAATATATAGTCCCTGGCAATATAATTGCGCAAGCAAAAATTGAAGGAAGTGGACAACCGGGTAATGTATACCAGGGTTATTTCTCTGAAATTGAAGTTTCTGGGGCGCCAACACCAGTGAAAATAGCTCTAGTTCTTAGTGTACCCAAATATACTGACTCTGGAGAAAAACAATCTATGATGAGGATAACCCATTCACCTAGAACCGGTAGAAATAATCATATAGAAATTGAAACTACTGACGGTAAAATGCGTCTATATTTAAACAGCGATGGAACTCTTACTCGAGAGATCAGTATGGAGAACCTAGAATACAACCCATTTGGAGAAGTTAATCAAATGAAGCCAGGTGGGCAAGGTATAGAATTTATCACTGTAGAACCAGAAATTTTGATTTCCGGCAGTGCGTCATATCACTTGAGAGTTACGGACACACGTTTAGGAAGAATGTTATTTAACGCAACCTTGACTATACTACCTGACTAATAGTTAGATAACTTAAGATTACCGTGGCTCTCGACCGCTTACTAAGTAAATAACCTGTTCCGCTATATTTTCTGCCCTGTCAGCTACTCGCTCCAAATCGTGTGCTGCCCATAGCAAAAAAGTAGCTCTTTCAATTGTTTTTGGATCTTGCACCATTAACAGGACCAGTTCACGATAAACTTGGTCATATAAGGCATCCACTTCATCGTCGTCTTTTAAAACTTGGTTTGCTATAACCACATCTCTTTTCACTAGGCCATCTAGGCTTCTTCTAAGCATATCGTTAGCCATCTCACACATTCTTGGGATGTCTATTAAAGGCTTCAGTGGAGGTTGCTCTCCCATTAATAATCCTATTTTACCGATTCCTTCCGCATAATCCCCCATTCTTTCCAAATCGACTGCTATATGTAAAAAGGCTACTATTTGTCTAAGGTCGGTCGCCATAGGTTGCTGACGTGCTATTAAGGCTATACATTTATCTTCTATTTCATGTCTTTTGTCATCAATCAAATCATCTTCCGCTACTACTTCTCTGGAATCATCGAGATTCCTCGTTCTTAATGCTTCGATTGATTTAGCAATGGCTTTTTCAACCATGCTTCCTAGTACGAGAACTTCGTTTTGTAAGCCTGTTAGTTCTGCATCAAATTCTGCTCTTGGTGATCTAGCCATTTCTATCCCCTTATTAAGTTATCCGAAGCGACCTGTAATGTACGCTTCAGTCCTTTCATCTTTTGGATTTTGAAAAATATTATCAGTTTTACCACTTTCGACAAGGTAGCCAGCACGATCTTCATCCATCATTAAAAAAGCGGTCTCATCTGAAACCCTCGCAGCTTGTTGCATGTTGTGTGTAACTACCACAATAGTGTATTTTTCGGTAAGGTCTCTCATTAGGCTTTCTATTGCCAGCGTTCCTATAGGATCTAAAGCAGAAGCTGGCTCGTCCATTAGAATGATTTCTGGTTCAACCGCTAAGGTTCTCGCTATACAAAGTCTTTGTTGCTGTCCTCCAGATAAAGTCATAGCATTCTCATTAAGTCGATCTTTTACTTCATCCCAAAGTGCGGCACTTCTAAGGGATTTTTCGACGGCTTCGTCGATATTATTAGTTAAGCCATTTATTTTTAACCCAAAAGCAACATTATCAAAAATTGATTTTGGGAATGGATTGGGCTTTTGAAAAACCATCCCTATATGTAATCGTACTTGGGCGGGATCAATTTGAGGGTCATAGATATCCTGTTGCGAATAAACAACTTCACCTTCTACCCTTGCTTGTGGAACTAAATCATTCATTCTATTTAGGCAACGAAGCAACGTGCTTTTCCCGCAACCGGAAGGGCCTATAAGCGCAGTAACCCTATTTGCCTGAAAGCTTAAAGATATGTTTTTTATAGCCCGAAACTCTCCGTAGTACACACTTAAATCTCGGACCGATAATACCGCGTCATTATCTGTCATTCATTCCTCCAACCTTACTTGAGTTCGATTTCTAATGTAAATTGCTAAAGCGTTCATGATAACTAGCGTTATAAGTAGAACAATAATACCTGCAGCTGCTAATCCTCTGAAGTCATCTTGAGGCCTTGAGATCCAATTAAATATTTGAATAGGCATTACTGAAAATCTATCTAAGGGGCTTGTTGGCACAAATGTTAAATACACTAGAGCGCTTATTGCTATCATTGGTGCAGCTTCCCCTATGGCCCTTGAAAGGGCAAGAATAGTGCCGGTCATGATTCCTGCTATTGCTTGAGGCAGTATTACTTTATACACTACTTGGAATCGATTAGCACCTAATGCATAAGCCGCTTGTTTATGACTTTCTGGCACAGTTCTTATTGCTTCTCTGGATACAACAATGACAACGGGCAGTACCAATAACGATAGAGTTAGTGCTCCAGCTAAAACGCTTCTTCCTAATCCCATGTAATAAACAAAAACACTGAGACCTAGAAGCCCATAAACGATCGACGGCACGCCGGCGAGGTTAGAGATATTAACTTCTATGATCTTAGATAATAAATTCTTTTTGGCATATTCTTCTAGATAAAAAGCTGCCCCAATACCTACTGGAATTATAATGAGTGCAGTGAAACTTATTACCCAGACAGTGCCCATGATCGCGGATTTCATCCCGGCTTTCTCAGCAAACCTTGATGGGAACTCTGTAAGGAAATGCCAGCTAAGCCACGGGAGTCCTTCTCTGCCTATCTCAACGATCAATGATAATAACCCGGTTAAACTTAGACTTATTGCTATCAACAATAATAAATAGAAGATTATACTTTTAACCCTGCGGCTAACCCTGCGTCCTCTGGAATGCGGGGCCAGGTCGTATTTTTCCTCGAAATGCTTGCCTATCATTTTCTATATAGCTTCTTTCCAATGTTGTACTAAAAAATGGCCAACTAAATTAATTACTAAGGTAAATATAAACAGTAATAACCCTACTGCGAAAATAGTGTTATATTCCAAAGATCCGTGAGGTGTTTCTCCCAATGCGAGTTGAACGATGTACGCAGTCATTGTTTGGATGCTTTCCAGAGGATTTAGAGTCATTTTTGGAGTTGCTCCTGCTGCTATGGTAACCAGCATAGTTTCTCCAATTGCTCTTGAGAAAGAGAGGAGGAACGAAGCGACTATTCCTGATGTGGCTGCTGGAACAACTACCTTAGTCGCTACTTCTCTTTTCGTTGCTCCCAATGCATAGGCAGCATTTCTTAACGATTGGGGAACTGCCGTCATCGCATCTTCACTCAACGATGAAACCATTGGGGTTATCATTAACCCCATAACAAGCCCAGCACTTAGAGCATTGAAAACCATAAGATCTGGGAATATTTTTTGTAGTTGAGGCGTCACGTATGTTAGCGCGAAATATCCATATACGACAGTAGGTATACCAGCAAGTATTTCCAGCATTGGCTTTAAGATACTTCGTAAGCGTTTTGGAGAGTATTCAGATAGGAATATTGCTAGCAGTAAGCCGACTGGAACTGCTACTAATAAAGAAAGAAAAGCGACTAGCGAGGTTCCAAAAACGAGGGGAAGTACGCCGTAAGCCCGCGGTTTAAGTATAGGAGACCATCGGTCTCCGCTAATAAACTCCCAAATACCTACTTCTTGGAAAAAGGGTATAGATTGAATCAATAGTGTGCCTATGATTGCGATAGTTGTAACAATTGATACAGATGCACACAGGAAAAAAATAAACCCTACAATCTTTTCTTGTAAACTACCCTTTCGCTTTCCAAGATGGAACGTAACTGGATCATTGACTAAGTTGGTATTTCGCAATCCTTTTAGCGCCTTTCACCTTGAAGCTACTATTATCTTATCAACAAATTATAAAGCTAACATCTGAGCTTAAAACCACACCGAGCGGCCCCTGGAGGATCCGCTCGGCGGTAGCAATGAGGTTTATGGGAGGTATTTTGACCACTAATTTATTTTCACTCCACCAATCTTTTATTCTTAGCAAAAACTTCATCGCTGGCAGCTACGTATCCTACCTCACTAGCCAGTGTCGCTCCATGAATTAAATAGAAATCCACAAATGCTTTAACCTGCGGCTCATTTAATGACTTAACATTTACATAGATAAACAGTGGTCGTGAGAGTGGGGAATAACTTCCGTCAGCAATTGTAGTATTTGTTGGGATGATGCAACCGTTCCCATTATCAACGCCGATTGGCTTGAGATTTTCTTTATTTTCTTGGTAATATGCATACCCAAAATAACCAATGGCTCCCTTTGTTCCCGATATTCCCCGAACTAACACGTTATCGTCGGCGCTTGCTTGATATCGGTCAGTGCTAACTTGTGCTTCACCATTAATTTTATCTGTGAAAAAATCAAATGTTCCTGAATCCGTATCAGGCCCAAAGCGGTTCACTTTTTGTCGTGGAAATCCTGCTCTCAGGTCACTCCAGTATTCAATTTTTGTTCCTGGTTCCCATATTTTTTTTAATTCACTGGTTGTCAAACAATCGACATAGTTATTCGCCGGGTCCACTAGTACTGATAATCCATCTGTGCCAATTTGAAGTTCAACGAATTCTACACCGTTTTGGTTGGCTGCAATACGTTCGGTTTCTTTTATTTCCCTTGAGGCGTCGTTAATGTGAATTTCACCGCTGGCGAATCTCTTAAATCCTCCGCCAGTGCCTGAAACTGCTACGTTAACTCTAACGGAGGGGTTTTCTTGGTAGAATTCTTCTGCTACTGCTTCTGATATTGGGAAAACAGTACTTGATCCGTCAATTTCAATGGTGCCACTAAGAGAAGTTTTGTTAGATGAGGTAATTGTATTATCTGGGGTTGATGAACATCCAGTTAAGACGATAGGAAGAATAGATACTAATATGAGTTTAGATACCAGATTCAAAACCATGTATATATCCTTGTGCGTTTTCTCTTCATAAGAAATATAGATGGTTAAGATTAAAAAAGTGTTTGTTTTACATTAAATATTTATTAAAGGTTAGTTAAGATTTTATCGGCCCGTATAGTCTCATGCTAATTTGGGTAATGTAAATGAAAAAATAGCTCCTTCTCCTAAATTACTTTTGACTTCAATAGAACCTCCATATGATTCGACAACATGTCTAACTATAGATAATCCGAGACCAGTACCTTCGTTATGACGCGACCTTTCCGCTTTATAAAACCTTTCAAATATTCTATCTATATGTTCTCGATCGATGCCTATTCCATTGTCCTTTACGGATGTAACCACTACGTTGTCTTCCGAATCTATTTCTATTGCCACTTTACCGTTTTCGTGAGAGAACTTAATAGCATTGTCGATTAAATTAGTGAAAACGATTTCAATTTGTGTCTCATTTGCTTTTACTAACGCAAGTGATCCTTTGGAAGTGACGGATATAGCAACTGATTTCCCTTTAGCTTTTTCGCTTAAGGCCCTGGATGCAAATTCAGCTGCTCTTTTAATATCTACTTTGTCTGTCGTGATGTTTTTATGGTCTGATTCAGCTTTGGATAATATCAAAAGATCTGAAACGATGTCGTTCATCGAATCAACAGTAGAGTGAATCCTGTGCAAAAAATCAGATGCGTATTCTTCATCTTGTATCGCCCCATTTTCCAATGATTCCACCATCGCTTTTATTGAAGCAATAGGGGTTCTCATCTCGTGTGATACATTACTGACGAATTCTCTCCGAGTTTGATCAATATGACGTGACTCTGTTAAGTCATGAAGCGTAAGCAGAACTTTCTTTGCGTTCCCTTGTGTCCCGGGTGAGGATGTGACATGGACGATCTTGTTTGTCTGATTAAATGAAATATCTGACTCCACTCGTGCACTTGTTGCTATTGTTTCTTCTAGAATTGAGTTCATTTCGTGGTCTCTAATAATATTCATAAAGGAATTGGATTCTTCGGGAATTTCTGTTATCCCCAGGATCTCATACGCTGAATTATTCATGATTTCGATCTTGCCATCTTCTACTAGTATTACTCCATCAGTCATGGTTTCCAATAGCGATGACAGTGTATCTCTTTCATTAGAGAGGTCACTGAAATTGGATCGCACATCTTCGGATATGCTGTTCATTGAAGATATTAAATTAATCAGTTCTGTAGGGCCTCGATCTTTTTCTGAATGAGGGAGGTCTCTCTCATAGAGATGCTCTAACCCCCCAGTAATTTCTCTAATAGAAACCATCATTTTTTCAATTGAATACAGTGCTGCCCCGATCACCAAAGCTATCAAGCTGATTAATATGAAAGTAATGCTACGTATATATATTAAGGATTGCCCTATAGTTTGTTCAAATATAGTAACTAGTAATAAATTTGCGATTCCTATCAGGATAAGCCAAGTGAGAAAAACACTCCACAGGATCCCTTTGAGGCGTATTTCCCCTGTTGATTTTCTTGGGAATCGAAAGTACTTGCTCATTGGTCAAATCTGTATCCAAAACCTCTTACTGTTATAATTCGCTTCGGTTTCCTGCTGTCTTTTTCAATTATTTCTCTTAGCCATCTAACATGAACATCAACTGTTCTTACATCACCTATATAATCGTAGCCCCACAAATTCTCTAGTATTTGATCTCTGCTAAGTGCTTTCCCTTTGTTGCGTAGGAAAAAAGTTAATAGGTCAAATTGTTTTGGCCTTAGATCAAGGTTGGTTTTCTCGATAGTTGCTATGTGCCTATCTAAATCGACCTGTAAATCACCCGACTCTAAAATACTGAGAGGCTTTACTGGTGACGCGGGCTTCATTTTTGATCGTCTGAGCAAACTTTTAACCCGGGCTAGCAATTCTGACATACTAAACGGTTTTGTGACGTAGTCATCAGCGCCTAATTCTAGTCCTACAACTTTATTATGTTCTTCACTTCTAGCTGTAAGCATAATAATTGGCATATCTGATGTTTTACGTATTTCCTTACATACATCGAGGCCATCCATTCCTGGTAGCATTATGTCCAATATTAGCAAATCCACTCGTTGATTTTCAATGATTTCCAAGCCTTTGAGGCCGTCTTGTGCTGCTGAAACTTGGTAGCCATTTTGCTTTAAATTATATTGAATTGCGTCTGATATATTTTCTTCATCTTCGATAATCAAAACAGAAACTTGTTCGGTCATAGCGAAGTCCATGAATATATGTATTTTTTCCGTGAGTAGACGATCATCGATTCTAGTAACATAGTTGAATAAGGTCCTATAATTTTAAAGCATTCGTCCTTCTGGCATATTAACCCAAGTACTGTATTCGTGTGGCGGTGCTACTGGCTCTGCTGATGTTATATAGTCTTTGCTTAATTGATCAACTTGGGTTACCCCTAGAAGAGCCATAGCACTTATTATTTCTTCTTCCATAATCTGTAGCGTCCTTGTTAAACCTGCCGCTCCTCCTGCTGCTAAACCCCAACCTTGAAGTTTGCCAATGCTAATAGCATTGGCTCCGAGTGCAACGGCTTTTACAACATCACTTCCTCGTAATATGCTTCCATCTACGACTAATTCTGCTTTCCCTTTAACCTCAGGGACAATAGCCTCCAGCATGTCCAACGTTCCCATTCCGTGGTCTAGTCCCCGCCCCCCATGATTTGATATCCAAATAACATCCACTCCATGATCTATTGCTATACGTGCGTCTTCTGGAGTAGCTATACCTTTAACCATAAAGGGTAAACCAGAATAGTCCTTGATTTTGTCCATTAACTCCCAAGTTGCCGAAGCGCCAGGCCCCGGGTTTCTTGGGCCAAGGCCGGGAGGCGCCGTTCCGTACTTTAAAGGACGCTCCCTTATACTATAGCGGGCGTTATCAACAGTAAGTGCCAAAGCTTTGAAGTTGGCCTTTTTCACCCTGTCTAGAAGGGTTTTTATCTCGTTCCAATCTCCAGGAATATACATTTGGAAAAATTTTGTACTATCGTTATCTTCTGCTACAGTCTCAAGTTCTGCTCCGCTTACTGAACTTAACGTATGGATAACACCGAATTCATTTGCGGATTTAGTTGCTTCCACCGGGCCATTGGGGTGAATTCTTGTTAACCCACCGATAGGGGCCAAAATAACGGGAATTTTGAGAGGGTATCCTAGCAAGTTAATAGAGGTATCCAATTTAGATACATCTACCAAAACTCTTGGGCGGAACCCCTTCTTGTCTAGGGATAAACGATTTCTGCGCATGCTGGTTTCGGTTTCAGTACCACCAACCAAATAATCCCAGCCTGCTTGATCCATGTTTCTCTTAGCTGCTCTTATAATTTCTTCGTTTGTTGGGAATTGGGATTCCAATTTTACCTCCAAGTAATTACTTCTACGACAATTGTATCAAAAGCTATCCGATTCCTTAATCTATTTTACGTAAAAGTCTGAGATGCTATGCTAACACATCAGGTAATATTTATAGACTACCCTAAAGAAAGAGTATGCAATGCCACAAGAAAACGAAATGAACGAACCAAAAGTGAAAACAGAGAAGGCCTCTTCAAACATCCCTCCTATTCCTAGATTGATAATGAAGAATACTGTTTTCTTCGCATTAGCACAGGCGTTACAGGGAGTAGGTATGCAACTTGCCGTGACATTTAGTGCAATCATGGTAATAAGACTATTGGGGAATGCGAGCTTGGCAGGATTAGGAGGAGGCATTTTAGGGATCAGCCGATTCGCTGTTGCTTATCCGATGGGTAAATTGACCGATGTTTATGGCAGAAAACCAGGAATGCTGATTGGTTTACTAATGACAACCTCTGGCTCGATAGTTTTAGGGATTTGTATGACTATGCTTTCGTTTCCTCTTTTTGTTATCGGAATACTAATTCTTGGTCTAGGAGTTGGTGCTGTTATGCAACTAAGAGTAGCTGCCGCTGATATGTATCCTGTTTCTAGAAGAGCAGAAGGGCTTGGTTATGTTTTAACTGGAAGCGTAATAGGAGCGTTTGGAGCACCTATACTGGTTGCCTTAGGTGAGATTTTATCTAAAGAATATAGCTATGATCCAATTACAATCTCCTGGGGCCTTACACCAGTAGTCCTCCTGCCCGCGTTAATTTTTATTTTGTTAGTTAGGCCTGACCCTAAATTTATTGCCATGAATCTAGAGAAATTTTGGGAGGGAGTAACAGCTGAGAAGATTATTCAACAGAAAGGAGCAGAATCAAATACAGGTATCAAAAGATTTTTGAAAGATAAAAATAAACAAGTAGCATTTTCTTGCTATGGAGCCGCCCAAGGCACAATGGCAATGATGATGGTAATGACACCTTTGGTTTTGTCTGAATCTGGCTATTCTTTATCTTCTATTTCTCTTACGGTTTCCCTGCATGTTTTTGGCATGTTTGCATTCTCAGTACCAATGGGGAGATTAAGTGACAGGATAGGGAGAAAACCTGTTTTAGGCGCTGGGGTTATTTTGGTTGCAATAGGATCTTGTCTGGTACCTTTGACTGACCAATATTGGATAATAACTTTTGGGTTGTTCATAATTGGATTAGGTTGGTCAGGAACCAATGTGGCGTCCACTGCCTTAATAGCTGATACAAGTGACCCTGAGGAGAGAGGTAGAGCTATAGGGACTAATGATTCTGTAGCATCAGCGGTTTCTATTGTTACACCCCTAGTGGGAGGAATAGTTGTAGAGTACTTAGGGTTAGTTGCTGTAGGGCTATTGGGTGGTGCCATTATGCTTTTACCTTTAATCTTGTATCCAAGGCTTAAAGAGAGCTCACCTGGAGTTTATGCGTAAGCGAAATAGGGCCCCCATTTATACATATGTAATACGAATTGAAAGAATATTGTAATACGGATATATAGGTCATAGATTGGAGAAAACAAGATGGGGGAAAAGACTAAAAAGCTGAGAGATTTGCTATCTCAAACCGGATTGACACTTGCTCCTTTCGCTTATGATGCTTTCGCCGCTAGGATCGCGGAGGAGACCGGGTTTTCGGCGGTGTATATGTCGGGATTCGGAGTTTCTATGTCCCGAGGCATTCCTGATTTTGGGTTACTTACGCAGACAGAAATGGTTCAGAATGCAACTTATATTGCACAGTCGGTCGATATTCCTGTTATCGCAGATGCTGATACGGGCTATGGGAATCCAATTAATACGTTTAGGACTGTCCAAGAGTATGAAAGATCAGGAGTTGCTGCCATTCATATTGAAGATCAAGTAACACCTAAAAAATGTGGGTTTTTTGAAGGAAAGGATGTTATTCCTCTAGACGAAGCTGTAGCAAAAATCCGGTCTGCTGTTGATGCTCGATCCGATCCAGATTTTGTGATTATAGGGCGATCAGACGCTTTAGCGGTTAATGGTTGGGAAGACACGATAAATCGGTGCAAAGCTTTTTATCAGGCGGGAGCGGATATTGTTTTTGTAGACGGGATAAAAACTCGGGAAGATTTGAGAAATTATGCTGACCATCTTAAAGATATACCGCGGATGTACAACGGCCAGCTGCCAGTGTCCGATGTAGACGCATTAGGGTTTAAGATTCAGATACATAGAGGCCCTATGTTTGGTTTGCATACAGCAATATCTTCGTTTATGAAGGAATTGTTCGAGACCGGAGCTATGGATCAAGATGCTGATGGCGATGGGGCTGAATTGCGTGAGGCAATTACGAAAACGCTAAAAGTAGATAAACTATTGGAGATGGAGTCTAAATACTCTACGAAAAAAGAGTAACCGTTCATTTATTTGGAGAAAGCCCCCTTTCTTGTTGGGGCTACTACCCATACCATTAACCCTGATCCAAGCATCGCCGTTGCGCTTACGATCAGAGCAGGCAAATAGGAGCTAGTGAGGTCAAAAATGATCCCTGCGAGCATTGGGCCAGTAAACCCTCCTATGGCAGTTGCGACTCCCAAAAAACCTAACAGTCTAGGGAACAATGGGCCTTGAAAAACGTCTGCGGCGATGGTGAGAACCAATGGCAATCGCATACCAAACCCGATACCACCAAGCACTGAGAAACCAAGAAGGAAAATTAGGTTACCTGAATACATAGAGAGCAATATAAAAGATAAGATACCTAATGTCCCTATGACACTAGAGCCGAAAAATACTATCTCCCGACCTAATTTGTCTGATAGGGATCCTCCAATCACTGCCCCTATAAGCGTTAATCCACCCATAAACGAAAGCGCAGAGACGATTACTCCTCGTTCTATGCCGGCAGCTTCAACATATGCGACCTGGTGCGCTACAAGCATTTGATATCCGAGGAATCCTGCAACGTACATGGTTCCTAGGGCCCAGAACCGTTTCCCAGTTAACGCGTCTATCAACGACCAAGACTGAGGTGGATCCAGGACAGCAACTGGATCATCAAATTGCGCAGAAGGAAAATTTCGTATCGTTAATAGCGCTATGATTCCAAAAATAACTAAAGCTAATGCATAAACATTTAAAGTGTTTCTCCAGCCTAAAGTGTCTATCAATACATTAATTAAAGGGAAAAAAACTAACGGCCCCAACCCGTAAGCCGTAGAAACGATTCCCATAGCGAACCCTCTATTATGTGTAAACCATCTAGGTATTAAAATCGAATGACTCATCGATAAAGCCGTTGTACCAGCTGATACAACCACACCAAAATATAATGCGTACTCCCACTGTGAATTCATAGACGAACTTAATAGTAATCCAAGGGCAAGAATCAAGGAGCCGGACACTGTAACTATCCGTGTACCAAATTTCCCATAAGAAAAACCGCTCAGGGGTGAAAATATACTTCTGGCAAGCCAAGTTACTGCGAACCCCAAACTCCCTGCAGTCGCGCTCCAATCGAATTCTTCAACCATAGAGACAAAGAATAAACCAAAGGTAGCCAGTATCGAATATGATAATAAATTAGAGCCCAAAGAAACTATCAGCGTAATTGTCTGCCCATTAAAGTTTGGATCGTCACGGTATTTTGATAATAATTTCAAATCAATTGGTTAATTCTTGTGAAGCTAATCGTTTGTCATCCTTGATTCGAGATGTGATCTTATCGGAGCGCTTATTGGGACGTAGCTTAAATGTGCGCTTCTACCGTCTTTTAGAATTAGATTGAGAGAGGTGTACCCTAGACTTTGTCCTAGTATGCCTGGCTTTGAATTTACCTCTTGTAAAGCGGATATAGGTAAATCTAGGCTATCAGATCCTGTAAATGTACCTCGCTTTATCGTGATGTATTCAGATG
>JAPYRO010000003.1:10235-20382 GCA_029941095.1 Dehalococcoidia bacterium | reverse complement strand
AATGCGTACATTATCTTATTCTGGTGCAATACTCGAAGGTTTCAAGGAAAAAATGGAATCTGACAAAGATGTATTCATATTGGGGCAAGGAGTAACTAACCCTTGGTATGTTGGAGACAGCATGCAAGATCTGGATAAAATATTTGGAGCTGAACGAGTTATCGATCCACCTGTATCCGAACAAGGAATGAACGGTGTTGTTGTTGGAGCTGCTTTAGCGGGAATGAAGCCTGTTGTTGTACATCCTAGAGTGGATTTTCTTGTGATGGGTATGGAGCAGATCATCAATGAAGCAGCAAACTGGTCCTACATGTTTGATGGCCAAATAAACGTGCCCTTAACGGTTAGGGCAATAATTAACAGGGGGGGCGAACAAGCTGCTCAACATTCACAAGCGCTTCAAGCTATTTTTATGCACATACCAGGGTTAAAAGTCGTAATGCCGGCCACTCCTTATGATGCAAAAGGACTATTAATATCAAGTATAGAAGACCCAGATCCTGTAATCTATATCGATGACAGGTGGCTTTATAGTTTAGTGGATGAAGTTCCAGAAGGCTTATATAGAGTCCCAATAGGGAAGGGCGAAATAGTAACACCTGGAGAAGATGTTACTATTGTGGCTATATCGTCTATGGTGCCTGAAGCAGAGAAGGCTGCACAAACGCTTCTAAAGGAGAGTATACGAGCAGAAGTTATTGACCTAAGAACTTTAAAGCCCTGGGATACCGAACTAGTACTAAGTTCTGTACGCAAAACGGGAAACCTAATTATTGCAGATGCTGCATGGAAAAGTGCAGGGTCAGCAGCAGAAATATCTGCATATGTCGTTGAAAATATTTTCAATGACTTAAAGAATCCTCCTGTAAGAGTCACGCTTCCCGACGTCCCTGCGCCAGCAAGCCGAACGCTTGAAGACGCGTACTATATAAACTCTGTAGACATCGTAAATGCTGTAAAGGAAACACTTAACGCGAATTAAAGTAAACTATTAATGATTACTATATAGGGGAACATAAATGGAATGGCGCGTAAAATATATTGACTACCCTTCTCAGTACCGTAAATTAGAGAAAGAATTACTAAGTACAATTCAAGAGGTACTTTCAAGGGGAGATCTACTACTTAGGAAAAATCTAGAAGATTTTGAAAATACAATTTCTGGCTATGTTGGAGTTAATCATACTATTGGCGTAAATAGCGGAACAGACGCGCTCCACTTGGCCGTAGAAGCAGCCGGTATACAACCTGCTGATGAAATAATCACCTCTTCACATACATTTGTCGCTACCGGAGCAGCTATACATCACTCCGGTGCTAAACCAGTATTAGTAGATATAGGTGAAGACCACAATATAGATGCAAGTTTAATCGAAAATATGATCACGGACAAAACAAAGGCCATAATGCCAGTACACCTAAATGGCAGACTTTGCGACATGGATAAAATAACGGCGATCGCAAACAAATATAACCTGCTTATTATCGAAGACGCAGCACAAGCTCTGGGAGCTACTTTCAAAGGCAAAAAAGCGGGTAGTTTCGGTTTGGCGGGGTGCTTTAGTTTTTACCCCGCAAAATTACTCGGTGCTTACGGCGACGCGGGAGCTGTTGTAACAAGTGATGATTCCTTGGCAAAAAATATTTCATATTTGAGGAATCACGGTCGAATGGACAACGGAGAGGTGTCCGGATGGGCCTACAACACCAGATTGGATAACCTTCAGGCTGCTATATTGCAAATCAAATTCAAGAAATTCCCAAGTTGGATAGAACGAAGACGGCAAATTGCATCAATCTATAACGACGGGCTAGAAAAAATATCACACCTTCGTTTACCGAACCCACCAGTTGAGTCGGGAGATTTTTTTGATGTGTATCAAAATTATGAAATCGAGGCAGAGTCAAAAGACAAACTCAGAACCTATCTAACGCAGCAAGGAATAGAAACAATGCTCCCATGGGGAGGCAAAGGTTTACACCAATTCAAATCATTAAATTTATCTGAATACAGCCTACCTAGGACAGAGGAAATGTTTGATAAGGCAATCATGATACCAATGCATCCAGATTTAGAGGACCACCATCTAGATTACGTGATTAAAACAATAAATCAATTTTATAGAAATTAACAATTTACACACCCTTAGAGGAAAATCTTTGAATAGATCAATTTCATCTGAAGACCCAGCAAAGAGAACATCTCAAAATGATGTCTCTCTAAATCAACGTATCCAAGAAATTGACTTCGAAAAATTACTTAATAGGGAGCCGAACAAGCTAGATCATGAATTGATAAAAAATTTCATCCAAGGAAAAAAGGTTTGCATATCGGGCGGAGGTGGGTCAATAGGCTCAGAATTAGTCAGGCAAATAGCTTCTATGGGCGGTGAACTTTTACTGATAGAAAGAAATGAAAACGGCTTAGTAGCCATAGAAAATGAGATTCTCAATGATTATCCAAATACATCTTTATTAGGCCTTGTAGCGGATATAACAAATAAGCAGGAAGTAGGATCGATATTTTCTAGCTATAAGCCAGAAATAGTATTCCACGCAGCTGCACATAAGCACGTTAATTTAATGGAAAGAAGCCCTTGGCAAGCAGTATATAACAATGTGGTTGGCACTCAAATTTTTGCCGACGCATCACATGAAATAGGAGTGAATAATTTCATACTTATTTCTACTGATAAAGCTGTTAACCCTTCAAGCGTTATGGGCGCTACAAAAAGGTTGGCAGAAATACTGGTTCTAAATATGAATGAGGTCTCCACAACAAATTTTGACATTGTCCGTTTTGGCAATGTAATCGGCAGCAACGGTAGCGTTGCTCTAATATTCCAGAAGCAAATCGGAAAAGGGGGACCATTAACGCTAACAGATCCCAAAATGGAACGCTACTTCATGACTATTTCAGAAGCCGCGGGGCTAACCGTACAGGCGAGCAGTATCGGAAACGGAGGCGCAATTTTCGTTTTAGATATGGGAGAACCTATCCTAATAAAAACCCTTGCGGAAAACATGATCAAACAATGCTTGCTCGAACCTTACAAGGATATTGATATAACAATAGTTGGGGCAAAACCTGGAGAAAAATTATCAGAAACCTTAAATGGAAGCAATGAAATTCTTGAAAAAACAGGGTACGATAAAATACAAAGAATTGTTACTAAAAAGATCCACGGTACCAATCTTAATAAACTTCGAAGGTTCCTTGATGATGTGTCATACGAAGACAATGAGAATATAAAATCAATTTTGGGCGATCTTCTTCCCCAATATAAAAATTCATGAGATCCCGTATGCTAGCAAAGCTGATTAGATCATTACTAATAATCATATTACCCCGTAAATTAAGAAAATATTTAAGGGAAAATAGATTCTATTGGAAATATAAAGATATTATTAATCCATTCTATAAAAAGAATTTTGATCATCATTTATCTAGTAATTGGGACATAGAAAGAAGAATCGATTACTCAAATTATATAAATCAAAATAACCTAAAGATGATTTTTGAGTTTGGCTGCGCACCTAGTCTAACCCTTTTGAATATATTACGAAATTGCCCTCAGAGCCAAGTTTTTGGATATGACATAAACACGAGCCATATGTCTTATGCAATTGATGCCGCTCCAGAATCTTTCACCAGCCGCTCTAAATTTTATGTTGAACTAAATAAAGAAGATATGTTGAATGACTTACGTTTAGAAAATCAAAGTTCTTTCGACTTGGTAATCTTTGACCGAGTTTTAATGTATTTATCTGACGAACAAATAGAAGAACACTTGCACACATATGCGGGAATCTACCAGCAAGTATTAATTGATGATTTTTTTGGGAACCAGCAAGGTAATTATCGCCACCGTGATTTCAGCAACATTATGGAGCTTCATGGATATAGAGAAGATATAGTGGAAAATTCAAAATATTCCACTATCGGGATGGCTGGAAATAATAGCAAAAAAGCAATTTATACAAGATTAACCAAAGAGCTTTAACCTACTATACAAATCTTTCTACTACGTTTCCATCAACATCAACTTTTCCCACTATCTCGCCTGGATTCCCAACCACTAAAGAAAATGATGGGATATCTTTAGTAACAACAGTGCCAGCCCCAATCAAAGCATACTCTTTAATAGATATCCCGGCTCTTATGGTTGAGTTAGCACCAATACTCACACCTCTCCCTAACGAAATCGTCTGTAAACTCTGTGATCGCTCTTGTAATCGATCACTTCTGGGGTAAATATCATTAGTGAAAACAACACCAGGCCCAATAAGGCAATCGTCCTCTATCGTCACGCCATCAAATATTAGCACTCCATTTTTTATCGTTACTCTATCACCGATCACAACTTTATTTTCAATAAATGTATGCGAGCCCACGTTACAAAAAGAACCCAATTTGGCACCTGCCATAATTACAACATATTGCCATATTGCAGTATTTTCACCTATGTCTTCTGACTTGATTTCCGATGTAGGATGAATCATCTTAACTAATCCGCAAACTTTCTCTCCAACTTTATTACTCTCACTCTATATTGGCTCCAACAGGATATCATCAAAGAACAATCAATTTGAGCTTAAATAATCATTTAACAATTTGATACCCCTGGGATCTACCGAGTGTATCGATGACAAAACTGACGTGTCATTTATAGAATAGATATCTTTACTGCTCAATCCTGTGGGTGAGAAAAATTTGCCAATATTATTTGCATATGGGATAAAGAAAAATACAAAAAAGCGAAATGCTGTTTCATAATTAAACTGTACACGGCCATTAATGGTGACGGTTCCTCGGGCAAATTTATTCTTAAACAAGAAATCAATCATTTCAGAACACAGTTCAACATCAAACAACTCCGAAGAAGGAACCACAGTAAACCTACTACTAATTAAATCTAATTGAATAATTATTCTAAGATCAGTAACAAATATCGATAAAGGTATAGTTTTTAATTTCTGCCTGGCAATATCCAGGTCATTATCTCCCCATACGTTTAAGCAAAATTCACTAAAGCTTTGCTTTAATTCATCTTCTGAATAAGTCGCAGATTGGTCATCAATAACCTCGGTTTGCGAATGTTTTGTTCTCCAAAACTCTACCGCTTCTTCATTATTTTTAGGCCGAAAATCCTGAGATCCAAATCTAAATTTTTCATTAATCATGGGGACAATAATTTCAGGGCTCCCATAATCTCTCAAGCTCAATTCCATCTGAGGTAACCAAAAATGATCATTCCAGTAATTATTTTCTTTATGGGAAAAATATACGTAGCTCGCAAATAGCAGATGGTATTTAGGATTAAATTCATCTATAACAAGTTTATTGCGCTCCAGAGTTTGGATGTGAAGAAGTTCGGCGATATTCGAATCTCCCCGATTTCCTGCCCAGTTAGCATAAGAAAATTGTACTAACGTTAATTCAACGTTGGGCCCTGCATCTTTTTTAATTTGGCCCATCAAATTAGAATCTAACTCTATTCTACAATCATTAATATTAAGTATTCGATCACCAGCAGGTAGTTGAAACAAAGCTGTAGAATCATATCCATCTACAACATAAATTGTTACATCAATATCACCAATTCTTTGCTGAACCCCATGGCTAAATTCAATGACTTTATGCCCTTTTGCACGCAGATAAGTCGCCACTTTACCATCAACGGTTTTTTGATACAGAAATGTTTTTGTGTCAGATAAATCATTAAGGGTTGGTATGGAAAAGTGATCGGGATGCTCGTGAGATAGAAAAATATAGTCGTAGTCAATTTCTGAAATCTGATGAGAATCCTCTGCCAGCAACCTCCATGAGTTTCCAAACGCGGAACCGCGATACCACGGGTCACAGAGGATTTTAGTTTCTCCAGAATCAATTAGAAAAGAGCTATGGTTAAGAAAGGTGACATTCCCTTTATTTTCCTCAAAATCGGCCATTACTAACACCCCTAAATGTTCAATTATCCTATTTAATTTAATTATCTACCAAAATTATCCCACAGCGATTAATGAATTACGATTAACTGACCCTATGTTCTTATGTCTATTGATAATAATTCTTAACATCTATCGGTTAGAATATTATAAAGTGCAATTGTTACTATTCTGGAGTTATTATCATAAAGATTTTCAAATTTACATTCATTATTAGTCACCGGTTAAAATCAAAGTTTATTTAAATATGGAATTTATCACAATTGCATTATTGCATTTATTTGCCGTTGTAAGCCCTGGCCCAGATTTTGTTCTCATTACAAGACAGAGCATTCGTTATAATCGAAACATAGCCATATGGGCAAGTTTAGGTATCGCCACAGGGATATTATTCCATTCTCTTATAGCTATAACAGGTGTTGTTGTTATAGTCACTTCAAATAGCTTTTTATTTAATTCTATAAAAATTGCAGGAGCAATTTATTTACTTTATTTAGGAATTATATCTATTATCAATAGCAATAAAATTAAGGAACTAACTACGGGCGTACCTGCAAAAAAAGAAAATTTAAATGGTTTTCTTGCAGGTCTAATAACTAATATCACGAACGTTAAAGCGATACTATTCTTTGTAACAGTTTTTACAGTCGTAATAGACCAGAACACTGATCGATTGACACTATCTTTTTATGGACTTTATATGGCTGTCTCCACTTTTATCTGGTTTGCCTTCATATCAGTTGTATTTACTGACGATCGGTTTACCAGTAAATTCTCATTATATTTACCCACGTTTGAAAAAATAATTGGACTAATACTCATCGTAATTTCTTCCCAGATTTTTCTCACATACGCAAACATTTTATAGCTATAAAATGATAGGCCAATCAACAGTTATCGAGTGTTTTACAACAGTCATTTACTCTTCCTTGTAATTTTCTTCGAGAATTCCTCTCTCTTTTAGCGTTTTTGTTAATTTCTCTAAACGAACAAGCGCCACGACTCCCATCATTCCGAAAACAAAACCTATGACTGCCAATCCTTCCATTGTTATCTCCTCTTAATTTACTATTGTCACCTACTCCACGGTAACGGATTTCGCTAAATTCCTAGGATGGTCTATATCTAAACCTTTCTCAAGAGCAATAAAATAGGCGAAAAGTTGCATAGGTATAGCGGCCACGATAGGCACCAAATTGACTGGGACGGAAGGTAAAAATAAACAGCCATCCAACCTCGATGCCAAATTACTATCACCTGCTGTAACCACACCAAGTACGACGCCATTTCTAGTCTTAATCTCTTCAATTGTCGTTTCAGTTTTTTCTTTGTTAGGGACATTTGGAGCTAATGCTATGGTTGTAACATCAGGCCCAATTAAAGCTATCGGTCCATGTTTCATTTCTCCTGCTGGGTGCCCTTCAGCGTGGATATAACTAATTTCCTTGAGTTTAAGAGCCCCCTCTAGGGCTATCGGAAAAAGCAGGCCTCTAGCCATAAATAAAAAATATTGAGTGTTAGCGTAATCTTTTGCTAATAGATGTATATTGGGCGATTCATTCAAGGCATTCCCAATATATTCAGGTAATTTCTCAAGATCATGTATGTGTTCCGTGAGTTCAATTTCTGAAACGCTAGACCTATTTTTCCCAAGATAAATACTTAAGATATACAGAATTAATAGCGAGGCGGTAAACGTTTTTGTTGACGCTACTCCAACCTCGATTCCTGCTCTCATATGGAGTGATGCATCTGCTATTCTCGTAGACTGGCTATCCAGTACATTAGTTATAGCAATCAGAACTGCACCTGCTTGTTTTGCTTTCTCCATTGCCTCTAATGTATCTGCTGTCTCTCCTGACTGTGTTAGAGCAACCACTAAGTCAGTATCCCTTATAACTTGATTTGCATATCGGAATTCTGAGGCAATTTCAGCTTGTGCAGGTAACTTGGTAATTGATTCGATAAAGCCTTTCCCCACTAAAGCCGCATGGTAGCTAGTTCCACATCCCATCAGTATAACTCTATTAATTTTAGGTAATTGTTCCGTGATAGAAGAAAGTTCGGGCAACTCTAACGAAAAATTATCTATTCCAACTCTGTCTCTTAATACGTTCAACAGAACATCCGGCTGCTCCATAATCTCCTTGTACATAAACCAGTCATACTCTCCTTTATCTGGTTCGGTTGCATTTACCAACTGAGTGGAAACTTGTTTCTCGATTGTTCGGCCTTGATCATCCACAAACTCAATACCATCTGTAGACAGTATTGCTATCTCTCCTGGGTTCAAAAACATTATATTATTTGAAAAGGGAAGGAGAGCTGGGATATCACTTGCAATAAATAATTCATTATCCTCAACTCCTATAACCAATCCTCCAGCATTTCCCAACCTTGCTGCTACTATCTTAGGATCAATTTTCGATTGAGTAACGAGTAGAGTTACCGATCCCTTTACTTGGGTTAAGGCAAATTCCACTGCGCTTTCTAATGACTGACCTTGATCTAGTACTTCTTCTATCAAATGTGGTATGACTTCTGAATCTGTATCCGACTTAAAAATATGACCTCGGCTTTGCAGATTTTCTTTTATTTGGCGATAGTTTTCAATGATACCATTTTGTACAACGGCAACTGAATTATTACAATCTAAATGGGGATGGGCATTTTCTACCGTCACTTGACCATGGGTTGCCCATCTTGTATGCCCAATACCTACATTCCCAGATAACTTATTTTTTTCTAACACAGACTTTAAAGCACTGAGCCTTCCCGTAGATTTAACCGACTGAAATTCTCCTGTTTCACTTAAAATTGATAGGCCTGTACTGTCATACCCTCGATATTCCAGATTCTCAAGACCCTGTAGCAATATGGGGCGTGCTTCCTGGTTTCCCAGATAACCCATAATCCCACACATGTGTCCTCCAATTAGCCAAACCATTTGCAATTCTTATAATTAAAACCATATATTAATATTACATAAATTGCGCTATCAATTATTATTTATATTAACTTAATTGAACCCGCAACAATACTGCTAGATACAAAAATAGAAAGGTTTGACCATATATGGATATCATACTGAGTTACCTTAACGATAAGGCCATTACTATATGAATGAGATCCTATCATCAGTTCTTGTTGGAATAATCCAAGGTATCACCGAGTGGCTTCCCATTAGCTCTGAGGGTGTAATCACCATTATTTATTTACTTCTATTTGAAGACACAACTATTGAGAATGCTATAGGGTTCGCTATTTGGGTTCATGGAGGTACAGCCATCGCGGTTACAATCTACTTTCGAAAGGACTTACAATCGCTGTTCGCAGACACACTAAAAAATCCTCTACATCCCACACCTCTAACATTATTTTTAGTAGTTTCAACATTGGTAAGTATAGGAGTAGTTTCATTGATAATATTTATTTTAAAAGATATATCAGTAACCGTTACAAGTGGGTTAATGCTAGTGGTTGGTTTATTGATGTTGGTAACTGCACTACTACAAACAAATCGATTTCGGTTAAATTTAGGAAGCCGCTCTGTAAATCACATCAATCTCAAAGATGCAATTTTATCAGGGTTAGTGCAAGGTTTTTCTATTCTACCGGGTATCAGCAGATCTGCTACAACCGTTTCTATTCTTATTTTCAGAGGTTTTAATAAAAAAGAAGCTATTCGGTTAAGCTTTCTTATGAGTGTGCCGGCCAGCTGGGGAGCAATATTGATAGGATTATTCAACTTGAACAAGGATGTTTCTATATCTGCAATCATAGCTCTCACAACCGCGGCTATAGTTGGATTTCTCGCAATCAGACTAATATTACATCTGGGAGAGACGATAAATTTCAGTGTTATTGTGTTTTCAATTGGTGGATTCATAGTAATGGGTTCCTTAATACAATTAATATTCATTGGTTCACCAGCCTACTAAACACAAAACTCATGCTAAATACTAGTTAAATCAACAGACTCTTTATGGTGCAAACTATTTAATAATCGAGTTCTAAAAAAAGGTTGGTAATTGTGAATGCAGCTTAACCACAATATAGTAATAAAATAAAAGATCAAAGATAACTCAATTGGAGGATTCCCTCACTTGAATAAAAAAATAGTAGTCATGGGCGGAGGAAATGGTAATTTTAACGTTCTTCAAGGGTTAAAAAACCATGATGCAGCACTGACGGCGAT
>JAPYRO010000003.1:0-10225 GCA_029941095.1 Dehalococcoidia bacterium | reverse complement strand
TCGTAGCAATGAGCGATAGTGGTGGTAGTTCCGGAAGATTAAGGGATGAACTAAGGCAATTACCATACGGTGATGTTAGACAGTGTCTTCTGGCATTAGCTGACGAAAAGAACGAATCTGGCATCCTTAAAGACATATTTGAGCATAGGTTCTCAGAAGAAGGAGACCTTAGTGGCCATAGCATGGGTAATTTGATGCTAGCAGCACTAAATGAATTTACTGGTGGCCCAGAGCGAGCAATAGAAATGGCTTCGTTATTACTTAAAATTAAAGGAAAAGTCCTTCCTGTGACCTTAACCCGAACCGATTTAAACGCTTTATTGAGCGACGGCACGATTTTAGAAAGAGAATCTACCATAGATACTTACGGTGGTACTCCGGGAGTCACCGTGGATTACGTTTATTTAGAACCAATCGCATACTCATATCCTCCATCGATCGAGGCAATACAAGAGGCTGATATGATCGTATTTAGCCCTGGAGATCTTTACACAAGTCTTATTCCAAACTTACTAGTGAAAGGGATCCCAGAAGCGATAATAGATTCCAAAGCAAAAGTGGTTTTCGTCATTAGCCTGATGACAAAACCAGGGGAAACCACTGGATTCAAAAGTTCGACTTATGTGGAAGAGGTAAATAAATATATTGGAAAAACCGGAAAAATTGACATCCTATTAACCAATTCTGACTCTCTACCAGACAAATCAATCAAGAGATACGCAAGAGAGGGTTCTGAACCAGTAGATCTAGATATGGAAAAAACAGGCGGTTTAGTCAACAAAATTGTTAAACGACCCTTACTCGCGGAAGGCACACAAATCCGGCACGATCCCAATAAACTGGCTCTGGAACTTATGAGCTTTTTTGAGTCACCTAATTAATAACGCATCCTTAGTATCTTGGATTTTTCTTATTCATTATTCTCGCTTACTCTTGCTGGTACACCTGCAACCGTCTCACCAGAAGCTACGTCATTTATAACTACAGATCCCGCACCTGTTATAGCACCAGAGCCCACTTTCAAGGGTGCAACAAGCATAGTATCAGATCCTATAAACGCTCCTTCTCCGATTTCAGTCCTGTGTTTATTAGCCCCATCGTAGTTACAGGTAACCATCCCAGCCCCCAGGTTCACGTTGTCTCCTATACTAGCATCACCAGCATAACCAAAATGTGACATGGTAACATTTTCTCCAAGTTCACTAGCTTTAATTTCTGAGAAATTACCCACCTTAACACCTGCAGAAAGATGGGATTCTGGCCTAATATGACTATAAGGGCCAACAGTTACAGTAGAATCCAACACAGACTGCTCGATAATAGAATTCCATACGCGACATTGATCTGAAATAGAGGAGTCTGTAACTTCCGTATTGGGACCAATATCACAATTGGCCCCAATAATAGTTTCGCCCCTCAAGAAAGTACCTGGTCGAATCACCGTGTTTTTCCCAACTTCAACCGTGTCTTCTACATAGGTGCTACCAGGGTCTTCTATGATAATTCCAGAAAGCATTAACTTGTTTAGAATTCCCACTCTCTGAATCTTCTCAGCCTGTGCAAGATCGATAAGGGTATTAACACCCAAGCTCTCATTCTCATCACCAACCAGTGCGTAAGAAATGGTCGAACCATCATCTACCGCCAGATCTAGAAGTTCAGTTATGTATTTTTCACCGTTATCCTGGAGTGTCAATTTATCAAAACTAGTTTTAAGCCAATCAATATTAATGCAATATACACCCACATTAACCAAATATTTATCATCAGAATCATCGTTATCTAAATAATTCTCTTCTATTTTAGTTGGCTGCCTCGTTTCATTGAATACCACCACTCCTCTATCATTATGGCTATCTTCCTCTGATACTAAAAAGCTAAAAACAGCACTCGTATTTAAGTGCTCTTTAACCACCTCTACTATACTTTGATCTGTGACGAATGGTGTGTCCGCATTAACTACAATTATATTTTTTATGTTGCCGGGTAAGCCATCTAAAATAGGTGCTAGAGCTCCACCCGTCCCATCTTTAACATTTTGAATCAGAAATTTTAGATCTAGGTGAGCCAAAGCATTTACTAAGTCCTCTTTCGAGTCTCTTAATACAATCGGCGAATCAATACCGGCAGCCATTAAAGCTCTTAGTGGATACTCAATCAAAGGTCTTCCAGATAATCGATGGAGAGGCTTCATTATATCAGTTCCCATTCTAGTTCCTGAACCAGCTGCCATTACAATTCCAGCCCATGTTTCGTTAATAGCATTCATTCTAGATGTCCTTCCCTATCTCCATAAATAATACCCAAAAATTATCACATACATGAATCATAGATGGTTTATCACAGCGATAAACCATCTATCTCATTGTAACTCCAATCGTTCCTAAAGCGTTAAAAATACAAAAACTCGTCCTTGTCTGTAACTTAATATTTGGAGAAAAATACAAATAAGTGATAAAACTATATATGGAAAACTTTATTCTCACGCGAAGAGATCAATACTAAAACAAATAAGAAGAGATATGCGAATAAAAAGAAATAAGCGCTTCATAGTAACAGCTATCCCAATGCTGATTATAACCGTCTTGGTCTCGATATTATCTTTCGTAATGGGAAGAGGGGGATCGGAGACAGCTATTCTTAATATCTCCTGGTTATTTGTTCCCTCTCCAATAATATTATTAATCCTTATATATAAGAATCAAATCTCCTACTTGATCAGAATTGTAGCAAAAATATATATAGGATTAAGTGTTTTTATTACAATATTGCTACTATTAGCAGTCGCTTGGACTGGATCAGAAACAGCTCTTCATCCCGTTGTATGTGAAGATATGGAACACCTATCAGATTACCCAAATCTAGCTAAAAACACTGAAATGGTGGAGTTTAGAGCTGCTGACGATACGCTACTAAAAGGTTGGCTCAACTTTGGAACCTCCAACCAAGCTATTGTGTTATTACATGGATACAGATGTGACAAGCGTGCAATGCTACAAGAAGCAAATATGCTTTATGAGTCGGGATTCACGGTACTATTATTCGATTTTCGTCATAACGGCGAGAGCGAGGGTGATTTTGTAAGTTTTGGTTACTATGAAAAACAGGACGTCCTTGCTGCAATTAACAAATTACGCAACCTAGACATCGAAAGGCATTCCAACGAGGCAGATCAGATAAAACAAATCGGACTACTGGGCTCATCAAATGGAGGGGCGACTGCCGTATTATTTGCTGCGGACCATCCAGGGGAAATTCAAGCCCTAGTCGTAGACTCATCTTTCAAAAGCCTTGACAGTGCAGTTGCACAGAGTTTCACACACTTTGTTGGCCTACCAGCATTTCCTTTCGCACCAATAACAGTTTGGATTACTGAACTCAAAACTGGAATAAGTAGAAAAGCGATTATTCCTGAACAATCCGTTAAAGAGATAAGCAACACTCCTATCTTTATAATTCACGGGTTACTTGATGAAACAATCTCTAAAAACGATAGTGAATCTATATACTCAAACGCTAATGATCCTAAACAGTTATGGTTAGTCCCTAACGCAGACCACGGAGAAACATTCCAAGCAGCTGAAAGCGAATACCGTGAACGAGTAGTTACATTTTTTGAAGAATCTCTTCGTTAATATTTTTCTGAAAGGCATACTAAGTCACCGAAGTTTACGGAGAAACGGTGAAGCTATCATCGTTATAAACCCAATGGACGATAAAATTACTCCGTTGAACAAAAAGGCCCAGGCAGAACCAAACTGACCAGCAATTGCTCCAATACCCACGTGTCCTATAGGACCCGTACCGATACTAAATACCCATGATCCCATCGCTACCCCACGGTATTCATTCGGGACATTTAATTGCATCAAGGTTTTAAATAGGACATCGACTGACATTGCGCATGCATTTATAAAAAATACTGCAATCCCTGCAAAATACATATTTGTAACGCTAAACATTGTTATCTGACTCAGGCCAAAAAATATCATTATTCCAAACATCAAATAGCCTTTGTAATTGGTTCTCCCAAAAGCCGCTAGGAACATTAGCCCAGACACCCCTCCTAGTTGTCTAATTGCAGTAATCACACCTAACCCCATGGCGCCCAAGCCAAGAACATTTTTAGTAAAAACGGGAATAAGGCTCATGTGACTGAAACCGAAAATTTCAGTCATGGATGCTAGTACCATTAGTGAAAAAAGTACCGGATAGGCGCGTAATAAATCTAAATACCTATGGATGTTACGAGAAAAATTATAATCTGAACTAACTGCAATGGGAGCTGATTTCCCTGGATCCTTAACATATAACAAAAAAACTACTGACCCAAAATAAAATAGACCTATGACCACGAATTGCAATCCTGCTCCAAATTTCTCGATCAGAACCCCTGAGATGAGAGCCCCAAAAACTCCACCAATTAGAGTGGATATCTGTAAAATTGACAGTCCTGTTAACGCATTTTCAGGCCCCACTATGTCATAAGTGTAAGATTGCCTAAGGGTTAACAAAAATGCGAAAGTAACTCCGCACACTGTAATCAAACCTATAACTACCCATACATTAGCTACTCCAGTGATCAACAAAATGCCTAGCACTATCATTGTGACACCACCGGCAAAAGTCGAGACCTTCATATAGGACCTGCGATCATTATTATCGGCGACCAATCCAGAAAAAATACCCAGCACAAAAAGCGGAGCCATTCTTAACGCAGATGCAAGCCCAACCATAAATGGGGAATCTGTTAACTCAAAAACTAACCAACCTAAAACAACATGCTCCATACCGTTGCCAAACGAATGCACCAAACTTGCATAAGATAAAACTCTAAAATCAGAGAACGATAAAGTATCTTTCCATGATCTAGAAATCACAAATCTGTCTCAAGTATTGAGATTGACTGAGGTCTTGTTTGCATCTACCAGTTAGCCTCTCTATTAATAACCTGTAGATTATATGTTTATTTTGTACTATGGGTAAGCATTAAGCTATTAATCGAAAGACCATTGGAGCTTTTTCTAATACAATAAGAAGGCAAAAATTACTACTCGTCTAATATGGGAAATTTAATATATGGCTGCATATTTAACATTTGGTATTAAAGCTGTTCTAGTATCATTAATTTGGATGCCTCTGATCATAAGTTTTGACACTATGTATCCGCACGTTGTCGGCAAAGCTCTTTTTTCCCGGAGCGCAATCGAAGTTATCTTGTTTCTTTGGATCATATTAATAGCACTTGAACCGGATTATAGGCCACGGAAGTCATGGATTTTCCTCGCGATTGCCATATACATGATTATAGGTTTCTTGAGTGCAATGTCAGGTGTGAGTTTTTCCCATAGCGTCTGGTCCGACTACAACCGGATGTGGGGTCTTTGGGACCAATTACATTGGTTTGCACTGATTATTATCCTATCAACAATGTTTAAAAACGAAGATTCTTGGAAACCTTTCTTTATATGGAACTTAATAGTCGCAGTAACCATTGGATTACTAGCGTTAACTGAAGCCTTCAATGTATCACCTTCGCCTGTCAGATATGCTAACTGCGCTTTGGACAGCACTTTAGGAAACCCATCTTACCTTTCACAATTAATGATTATCAATATCTTTATAGCCGCGGGCCTCTTTATGCAATCGATTCAGAAGCAAGCAAGTAAGCAAAAGGTTTTGGATTTAGACGCACCATCGCCGAAAAGGTCACGGAAAAACCGAAAAGGGCGTCGGAGGTCTCCAGATATTTCAGAAACTAGTTCTTACAATCTAATTGAGTTGGGATTCTATGTTTTCTCCTTAATCGTGTGCCTTTGGGTCTTTTTCCTTGCCGCTTCACGAGGAGGGTTATTGGGATTAGTAATCGGTTGTTTGATTTCTATCCCAATTTTCATAAAATTTATCGATCGCTCACAAATAAAATGGGTGCTAACTACAGGTATAGGTCTTCTGGGAGTAACCACGTTGTTTTTCGCTTTCGATGCTATGGTGGGTCTTCCGATTAATGAATCATGCAGAATTCAGTCCGACATAGATGGTAATTTACAATGTGAAACATCAGATTCAACAGTCGCGTGCAACCGATCATTACCTGAACCATTTGTCGACGCATTTTTCAATAATGAATCTGTTCAACCGGCGACCGAGACGATACCTTCGGGGAGCAGCCCAGATGCGTTAGAAAACATCCTGGGCATGAGATATGCTTTCTTACGCATGGCGATAAAAGGAGTCGCAGAAAAACCATTTCTAGGATGGGGCCCAGAAAATTTTGGCCGTGTTTTTGATAAATACTCAGATATTGAATACTACAGACATGGTTTTATATTAGCAGATAACGCCCATAACAAACCCATCAATGAACTAGCAGAACGAGGGATTTTTGGATTCAGTGTTTTCATTTTGCTTTGGTTCACTTTATTCTGGAGATTGTTATCCAACCGAGCCACGGGAGGTTATGAAAGTGTTAGATTTATTATCTTCGCGGCACTCATCGGTTATTTCATTCAATCCCTTTTTCTTTTCGATACACCAGCTGGTCTACTCTTATGGGCGTTACTGGCGGGATGGATTGCGTCGCAAGATAATCAAAGCAACAATAATTTAAATATATTGGGTGAGAAACAAGTTGGAGACATAAAAAACTTTGTGGTGATCCATACAGGAAAGATTAATTATACTTTTAGAATGACTTTTATGATCATATTAAGTTTTTCAATCCTACTAACATCTCTCTACCAAACTGGCTACAGACCGTACAAAGGAGCAGAATCTTATAAATTAGCCAGACAATTGGAGGATGTTACAGTAGAAGAGAGATTAATACTTGCAAATTTTAGTCACAGAGCGTTTCCTGGTATGTCTAGAATAACCCGCCAAGATTTTTTGGAACATCTTGCAAAATTGTGGAACTATTTTAATTTAGAAGAGCAAAATCTCATAGCGAATTTTGTCTACCATGAAACCCGTTGGGTTATACAAAATTCCCCTGAAAACTCAAGGATGATTCAAGCAGCATATTCGATTCCACAAATCCTTGCTAATGAGCAACAATTGGAAGATTTAGAACTGGTCTTAGAGAAAATGGTGGAACTAGCACCTTATAGGGCAACAACTCATCTTTTCCTTGCAAATCAGGCTTTGTTAAAAGGCAATTATCAAGAAGCTTTAGATATATCGAATTCGTTCACAAGTAAAGCATCTAATATGTCTTCTCTATTTGAACCAATTATCAAAGATGCAACTGAGCTAATAGAATTGTCTGCTGAAGATTAAAAAAGGGGAGAGATGTACGTGAATTACGAAGATTTTATAAGGTCAATACCGAATTTTCCGGAAGAAGGTATTCTTTTTCGAGACATAACACCATTACTAAATGACCATGAAGTTTATTCGAAAGCAGTAAGAGATATGGCGGCCCCGTACTTAAACAAAAAAATAGACGCCGTAGCTGCGATCGAATCCAGAGGATACCTATTTGGTGCCCCTGTAGCCAACATACTAGGGGTACCACTAGTCACAATAAGGAAACCCGGAAAGTTACCTTTTACAACCTATAAAGCCAGTTACAAATTAGAGTATGGGGAATCGACATTAGAAATACATACTGATTCTTTTAATAAGAATGCTAATGTTCTGCTAGTTGATGATTTAATAGCTACAGGAGGAACTATTATTGCCGCAATACAATTAATAGAAAAAGCTGGAGGTAAAGTCAGTGGAATATCAGTACTGATTGAACTCGCAGAGTTAGAGGGCCGCAACCTGCTTGCGGATTACAAACTAAACACACTAATTACGTATGCCGATGATAAAGATCAACTGAATTTACTATAGGGTACGATCAACCTGAAATAGATTATTGATCAAAAACTGATAACCCAGAGATAACTTCTGCAACATAGTCATACCTATTAAAAGCTGGCACTAGATATGCACCTGCTATAATCGAAACTGCATTATTCAAAGCCTCCTGTGCTATGCGAATACCCTCCATACTGGGATCACCATTGGCATTATTTAACCGATTCAATATACCTTGAGATACTGACATACCAGGTACAGATGTGTTCAAAAATGAAGCGTGCTTATAGCTTCTAAGCGGCAAAATACCTAAAATTAACGGTATTGGGAATCCCTTCGTTAATTCAGCAACTTTTTCAACTGGATCTGAATCAAATACTACCTGACTCAAAATAAATTGTGCTCCTGCGTCTACTTTCCGTTTTAGACTCTCCAGCTCTTCATCCATATCATCAGCTTGCAAATTAATTGCACATCCTATAGTAAATTCCGTTGGTTGATTCAGGGGAACACCACCCAAACCAGAACCCTTATTCATGTCCGATATAAGAGAAATAAACTGAGAAGAGGTTACATCAGATAAACTCGATGCTCCAGGGTAATCACCCATAGACGGTGGGTCCCCCATAAAAACAAACACATTATTAACGCCGAGAGCATGAGCCCCCAATAAATCAGACTGCAAAGAGAGAACATTACGATACCTAGTTGCAACATGCATGATCGTATCGACTGAAAAATATGAGGAAAGCAACGAACTCATTGCCGTAGCGCTAAGTCGTGCCTGCGCCAAAGGGATATCGGTAGTATTGAAAGCGTCTACATGAACTTTTTCAAGTAGATCCTTTATAGAATTAAACGTCTTACTTACTAGGTGGCCGCGAGGAGGATGAACCTCTACAGTTGTAATGAATTCCCCAGACTCAAGTTTCTTAGCTATAGTGCTTTTAACCACCCTAGAATTTCCTCCTAGGACTTCATTAGAATCCATATGTAATAAATCTCCAGAAAGTAATCAACAGTTCTACTATAATATTCCATTAAGGAAAAGATTGCATAATCATCACTCAAGACATCCAAAAATCATCCGCGATCAGTGGCTTGAGTTTAGCTACTTTTAGTGAGTTGGCTGCCCGACCTGGATTCGAACCAGGGTTTAAGGATTCAAAGTCCTTCGTGCTACCGCTGCACCATCGGGCATTTAAGTACAAAACTTTTTGGTCATACTTTATTTGGAGCGGGTGATGGGATTTGAACCCACGGCTTCCTGCTTGGGAAGCAGACACTCTACCCCTGAGTTACACCCGCTCATGACCACAATTATCTACCAATAATAAGTCTAAATCCAGCTAATTAGGAAAACATACTCTTTGGATTCAGATATTACTGGCGAATGAAAAATATATTTACCTATCAGAAGAATTGACGATAGGGTTGAAAGTCTATTACCAGTTTCTTATCCTAAGAAAACCCAATCACCTAGTTCAGTGCAGTTTTCTACGAGTAATTTGTCCAGTCCACATTTGATAAAACATTTTTTGCGTTGTCTACAAATATTTTAGGTTGGACCGCCGCATCAATATCTAAGTCTGCCCAATCACGAAACCATCTATCTACATGCAATGCTTGAAAGTCAGAACCAAACAAGACTTTGTTTTGAAGACGTGTCTGCATTTCTCTAATAAGATCTGCAGGAAAGTACCAGGGAGACCAGCCTGATATATCCATATAGACATTGGATTTATGAACCATCATAGATACTTGTTCGTCGAACCAAGGCCAAGCTGGATGAGCAAGTATAATCTTCAATTCTGGGAAATCAGCTGCAACATCGTCCCACCATATAGGGTTACTATAGTTTTGCTTTCGTCCACCTCCCCCAGGTGTACCAGATCCAACGCCATTATGGCCTGAATGGGTAATAATAACTAAGTTTAAATCTTGGGCGCGCTCCCACAGTTTGTAATATTGTCGATCATTAGCAAAGAAATCCTGTCCTGTCGGCAAAAACTTAATACCTTTTGCATCATTCTCATTTACCGCAGCATTTAGATCATCAATAGCTTGAGAACCCCTGTTTGGATTTACCGAGCAAAACGGTATAAACCGTTTTGGATACCTTCTATAGATTTCTCCAACCCAATCGTTAGGATTAGGTTCATTAGAGTCTTTTAGACGGCTATCGGTGGGAAGTAGAACAGCAACGATGTCACGTTCCTCAAAAAATTCAGCATATTCCTCTGGAGTAGTGAGGTCGGGCTCTGTCCGCCTAAAGTATTCACGCATCTGCCTAGTTGTTTGAGTTGATTGCTCTGTAACCGTAGCAGGGTTCGTAGGTGGATGGACATGAATATCGATTGCTTTCATTTATATCACCTCTAACTATAAAATTCTTCGTATACTTTCTCTGATGTTATAG
>JAPYRO010000002.1 GCA_029941095.1 Dehalococcoidia bacterium | reverse complement strand
TATTTCAGGATACCCTTCTATGGAAGAGTAATTATTTATCCCATCAGGAGTTATGTCTCCAACTAAAACGGTGTAAGTGATTCCTTGTGGGGATGCATCAGAGCTTTCCAGGCGAACGAGAATCTTTAGTTTCGGGGCATCCAAACCATATTGAGATAATTCTGGATTCTTTTGGGTAGAAATTATTCTTGGCGATTTTGCTCCCCCTGCAAGAAACGGAGTGCCCCTAAATTCTGTATTTACTGGATCTCCTTCAATGGAATTAATGCGCCACGTTCTCTCAGAGTCACGATGGAAGGATACTTCCTTGTCAAAGTAGTTCACTTTAATATTGTCAATTTTCGTTTCATCAACTAAATAGAACCATGCTAAGGAAGCGATTTTAGATTCTGATTCATTATTTCCCTCAAAAGGAGTACGTAGAATTAGATATCCAGAAAAAACTAGCAATAGGACCAATACTGGAATTGTTAAGCGTAGATTCACGATTCATATCTCCTGATAAATTATCTTCGTCTCCACCAAACCCAAAATCCCATCAAAGCTGACATAAATGGGAGGAGCCCCACGCTGGAGTAAAGAAGCCAGTCAGCTTCTCTTTGTGAAAGGATTAACAGCCTGGTTGATGAAAGCTTAGGTCTTATAGAGATTAGATCCTCTTTTGTGGTTAACCAATTTACAGTGTTAATAAACAAATCTCCATTACCCAGGGAATGGAAAAATAAGTTGCCAGCGAACGCACTATTTCCTATAACAAATATACGTCCAGTGATTTGCTGACCTATTTCATTAGCGGCCGGGAATTGAACAGCGGTCGCTATCGCGTTCTCTCCTCTTGAAATATCTAAAGCGTCATAGGTTGGATTATCTAAACTTGATGAATTAGTCTCCAACCAACTTCGATCAGAAGTAAAGATTAAGGGGACTATGGATGCCCCTGGTGTGCGTTGGCTTTCAGGTAAAGGCGCAACGCGGGTTGTTAGTGGGAAGAACGTCACTAGAGATTGTTCTATCAAAGGGTCAGTTACAGGGTGGCCGGGTAGATATCCCTCTACTCTGATTTGGGGTGTAGTCTTATCTGGATGAGCGTAACTTGCTGGGTCTACAATGGTTCCTCCACCAGTTTCCACTCCTGCCTCATGAAGGAGTCGAGCCCAACTAGAAGGCGAGGTAGGGGTTAGTAAAAAAAACGCGTTACCACCTCTACCAAGGTATTCTCTTATTCTGGCCTCTTCGTCGACTGTGTCGTCTACAATTAAATCTCTTTCAGGCCCAACAACTATTATTGCTGAGCACTCTTCTGGTATTCCATTTGAAGAGCTAAAGCTAAAATCTCTTACTATATATAATTCTCTTTCAAGGGCTTGTGCAGCAAGACGTAGCCCTAAGTCGGTACTTCCTAAAATACTTCGTTCGCCGTGTCCGGTAGTGAAACACACAGTTTTTAGGTTTGCACCTGTAGCTCTCAGAAGGCTAGCTGTTAGAGATTGTTCTGTTATATTATTTGTTCTTGAGATCTGGCCTGAAGCACCAGCAAAAACAATTTGACCTGAACGATCTACTTGGTACCGTTTTGCTTGGCTTGGCTCAGTTTCCGGGTCGACCATCGTGTATGATAAATTTTCTGTTTCAAGAACATATTCATTCATAAGTCTTTCTGCTGTGATTAAAGCAGGATCCTCAGGGACGAAAAAGCCGTAAGCTTCGACATCCTCACTTAGATTGGCTAGAGCTTGTTTAGTTTGAGGTGATAAAGTGAATTGGTCAGTTGAGGTTAAGTCGACTCTAAAATTCCAGTTAGAACTAAAAAAATTCAATATAATAATGGAGAGGGTAAATATTATTACTAAACCTACAGTGTTGATACCGTAACGGCCTTGCCTTGTTTGAAAGAAGCTAGCAATAAGGTCCCTCGCGAAAAAAGTAAAGCCTGCAAGGCTCACTACACCCAAAAACATTAAAACTAAAGCCCACGATCTTATTTCAGGTATAACTCCGTAGATCATTCCACCTGCAATTAAAACAATTAAGCCTGCAGCTCCCAGAGCCAAACCAATATCTTCTGCAAGTTTTTCGTCAATATTACTAATGAATCTCATCTTTATTTCCAGCGCCTCGTTTCAACAGCTCTCACCGTTAGAAACAGAAAAAACGCGGTGAGCGATATGAAATATACAATGTCTCTACTATCGATGACGCCGTAAGCCATATCTCTAACGTGTTCACTCATTGCTAAAAATCGAACCAAGCTTGCCCAAGGTAATTCGCCGTCTCCTAACGTAGATGTAACGTTGGAAAGCCACAGAAGTAAGAGGGTTGCTGTTGCAACAACAGCTGAAACAATTTGGTTTGAAGTTAAGGAAGAACTAAAAAGTCCTACAGATATTCCCATAGCACCCATAAGAAAAAGGCCGAGATATCCAGTTAATATGGGAAGTAAATCGGGATCTCCAAACCAATATAGTAGTAAAGGGAAATATAGGGTTAAACAGAACATCGCGGTTAATAAAGACAGTGCTGCGAAAAATTTGCCAAGAACGATCTCTATGTCGCGTAAAGGTGCGGTGAGTAATAATTCAAGAGTTCCAAGTTTTTGTTCTTCGGCAAACAGCCTCATTGTCAGTAGGGGAGCGATAAGAACAATAAGGAAGAACGCTCCAATAGGTCCTATGGGTCCAAATAAAAAGCCTCGCATAGAAGCTTCTGGAAATCTTCCAGTAATACTTAGAGCAAAAGACAGTCCAGATAAAGCAAGGAATAATGAGGTTATTATGTAGGCAATAGGCGAATTAAAATATGCCTTCAACTCTTTCATCCATATAACTTGTACGCTTTTAAAGCTCAATTTTATTTTTCCGTTTCTTCGCTCGTAGTTAGACGCAAAAAGATATCCTCGAGAGATAATCCGCCAGTTCTTATTTCCTCCAAGCCCCATCCGTGCTCTACAGTTAATCTAGTCAACTCAGTTCTCAAATCTTCTGCTGGATCACATTCAATGATGAATTGATTGTGGCCACCGGCGTCGGTAAAAGAAACATTTTTTACCCCAGAAACTTGTTCGATTACTCTGGTAATCTCTGTAGCTGGGCCTTGGACATTCATTATTATTTGCGTTACATCTCCGAGTTTACTCGAGAGATTCTCCGTTTTATCCATTGCAACAATTTGTCCTTGGTCAATTATCAATACTCTATCGCATATCATGCTTACTTCGGGCAGTATATGTGTAGAAAGAATCACGGTATGATCTCCCCCAAGGCTCTTGATAATTTGCCGTGTCTCTACCACCTGTCGTGGGTCGATCCCTATTGTCGGTTCATCTAACACGAGCACAGGAGGTTCGTGCAATATTGCTTGTGCTATACCAACCCTTTGCCTGTAGCCTTTCGAAAGTTTTCCAATCATCGAATCTGCGTATTCTTCCAACCTGCATAGATCAACAACATCGCCTATGCGTGACTGTATTTTTTTTCCGTCCATCTTTTTTAAGGATCCCATAAATTTCAAATATTCTCTGACGGTCATGTCTGTGTATAGAGGGACGGTTTCTGGTAGGTAGCCAATCGAACCCCGAGCTTCTAGGGAATTCGATTGAATGTCATATCCGGCTATTACTGCTGTTCCGCTAGTTGCCGGAGTGAATCCTGTGAGAATCCGCATCGTTGTTGTTTTCCCGGCACCGTTTGGACCCAGAAAACCTATTACCTCTCCATCCTCGGCGGTAAAACTTACGTTCTCGATCGCTGGGTAATCTCCATAGAATTTTGTTAAATTCTTTGCTTCAATCATTCCGGTCTTTATAGGTTTCTAAACCTATTCCCTCTCTTTTGATAATTGTTCGCTGAGCAGTAGAGTACCATTGTTCAATACTAAAAAATACAGGTTGAATCAGTTCAGTGGGAAGTTCTCTCTTAAGAAATCGTGTTTTAGTGAGCGCGTTGGCTTTTATCAATTTGTAACTTGCCAAATATTTGTTAAGTATATTTTATTAGTTTTTCTAATAAACTCAGTATGAACTAAGTGGAAGCGTGATTTTTCAGTCCGTTCATCTGAATTTGATAAGGCTCCGTGTTTTCCATAATAGTATCAGTTCCCGTTGTCGCAGCTTCTATATTGCGCTTAGCTTTAGGAGCTTTTTCAATATTCTTTTTAATCTGCAAGTATTTTTTCCCTGCTTCAACCGCTTTTTCGATACCTGTTAAATCTTCATGTAGCTCAGTCATTTGATTTCTCACCGACTCAAGTTGAGTTGCCAGTTTACTCATGGATTTCTCGGCATAATCGTCGACCTCTATTATAGTTTTCGCGGCATCAGATCTGGCACGGTTCCTTATTTGATCAGCAGTCTTCTCCGCGTCCACCTTTATTTGCGTTGCTTCTTCTTGAGCTTTACTTAGAATCTCACTATCATCCACTTTTTGCCGATGCTCTTGTAAAGCTTCTGAGTGAATTTGTTTTGCTATGCTCTCGGCACCTTTCACAATCGATTCGCCTCGATTCAAGATCTGTTTCGCATCATAAAGCTCCTGAGGGACCGATGTCCTTAACTGATCTACGTATTCTGCTATTTCGTCACGTTGGACGATAGATTTCTTAGTACCAGGTACCTTACGTCCTTTTCCTACCATTGCTTCAAGACCATCCAGGAATTCAAGAAATTTCATTTTATTCTCCTCCAGTTTCCAAACTATATGCCTTTGAATCTTTAACCTTTATTTTTTTCTAGCAAAGCTTTTAGAACAATGGGGGTGACTAAATCTGATATATCTCCCCCAAGTGATACTGCCTCTTTCATCAGGGTTGAACTAACGAATCCATATCTGGGACTTGTCATTATGAAAACACTTTCTATGCTTTCATCTAAATTTCGATTCATGAGAGCAAGTTCAAATTCACTTCCAAAATCACGCTCGTTTCTTAACCCACGGACCATTGCTGTGGCACCATGATGTTTAGCCAGTTCAATAGTTAATCCTCTTTGATAAGTTTCCACAGAAATGTTTGGGATGTCTTCTAGGGAACGTTTTGCAAGGGCCAGTCTCTCTTCGGTGGAAAACATCAGATTTTTTGAGGGAGTATCATATACGCAAACGATCAATTGGTCGAAAACCGCGGCAGCTCGAGTCGCAACGTCTATATGCCCGTTTGTTATTGGGTCGAAGCTACCAGGATATATTGCTTTAGTCATGGTTCCTCTTAAATATTCCCTTTTGATATATAGATACTTATTGTTGTATCGCCATAACGACGTTCCATTGTTTTCTCTATTTTATCCTCGGTTATGTCTAAATTTGATTTAGACGAGTGCTCTACTATTATCAATCCGGATTCTGACAGTAGATCCAATTCAACAATTTTTGATATATTGCTCGAAACCTGGTCAGCGATTTGATAGGGAGGATCAGCAAAAATTAAATCGTACTGGTCACTAAGTGAATCGAGAGCTGATTCTACAGGCATATTAATAACTTTAGCAGCGCTGTTAAATCCTGCTTTAGAAACGTTTTCTTTAATTAATTTGCTCAAAGCTCTATCTTTCTCTACAAAGTTAGCATTTTTAGCTCCCCTACTAAGAGATTCAATACCGAGTGCTCCAGTACCAGCGTAAAGATCTAACACTTGTGCTCCTAATAACACCTGTCTTGATTCGAGAATCGAGAAAATTGCACTACGCACCCTGTCGGTTGTTGGCCTCAAGAAGGGTACCTTAGAGGTTCTCAGACTCACTCCGCGAGCTGTCCCGCTTATTATTCTCAATGGACTCACTTTGAAACGGATTTTAGACCTGGTTTAAGACCGGGTCAATAGAATATATGATCTAGTTTTGTATTTAGGGGCAATTATTTGGTAAAAACAGAGCGTTTATTTGGCAAAAAAACGACTTGAAATCCGTGATTTTATATATAAATTGCCCTGCTGAGTATCAACTAGAAACAATAAACGGTAAATAATAAGTTATGCCGGATAATATAGAGGATATTCAAGGTACAATAATGATGAACACGATTAGTATCGCTTTTATTGAGTGTTCGCCTATCGCTGTAATTAGACTATCTGGTTGAGGAGTTGCGAAAATGAATACCCGTGAATACAAGATTATAGGGAAAGCTTCGCCTAGGTCTGATGGGCCTGAGAAAACCACGGGAGCAGGGTTATACGGCGTCGACATCACCCTACCTGATATGCTGTGGTGCAAGGTTCTGAGATCTCCTTATCCTCACGCTAAAATTTTAAATATTGATACATCTGCTGCTGAAGCTTTACCTGGAGTCCATGCAGTTATCACCGGAGAGCATTTCAAAGGTAAACGTTGGGGCAAATTGATCCAGGACGAGCCAATAATCGCATGGGATAGAGTCATGTATATCGGCGATAAAGTTGCAGCGGTTGCGGCTGAAGATGAAGATATAGCAGAAAATGCTTTGAATTTGATCGATGTTGAGTACCAAGAACTTCCGTCAGTTTTTACGATAGATGAATCTATCAAATCTAGTGCCCCAGTTCTCCACCCTGATTTTAATGAATATGCTGGCGTCGTTGATAAGCTAATTGATCCTACCAATATAGTGGTGAATGGCCACTGGGAAAAAGGGAATGTTGCAGATGGTATGAAAGAAGCCGATCAGGTTATTGAAAAGACATTTTTCACTGGCCGGACACATCAGCTTTATCTGGAACCCCATAATTGTGTAGTAGCTATTGATGAAGAAGAGAAATTGCAGTGTTGGCTAGGAACAAAGTCGCCTATGCAAAACCGAGCGCAGATAGCGGCGCTTTTCGATTTAGATGTGAAAGATGTGGTTATTAATTTCGCATATGTAGGAGGAGATTTTGGGGGCAAAGGAGATATTGTTGGTGTCCCAATATGCTATGAATTAGCTAGACGAACCGGCCGACCAATAAAATTTACTATGGATTATTCTGAAGAACTAATGTCTATGAATCCAAGGCACCAATCAAAGATCATAGTTAAGGTTGGCGTGACAAATGAAGGGAAAATAACTGCTTGGGAATCCGATCTATTTTTTAATGGAGGGGCGTATAGAGCTTACTCACCGGGAGGCAATTTACCTGGAGCAAACGAAGTTGCTGGGCCGTATAAAATTGATAACACTAGAATTGATTCTTGGCAGGTAGCAACCAACACTGTTCCTGGGGGTTTCCAGCGGGGCCCTGGGGAGGTGCAAGGAATTTTTGCAGGGGAATCGATGATGGACGTGATAGCTTCGGAATTAGGGATGGATCCTGTTGAATTTCGGTTAAACAATGTTGTCCATGATGGAGATGACACTCCAACCGGCCAAGTATTCAAAGATATTATTGCAGAAGAGGTTATAAAAGAGGCAGCAAAGGTTGGTAAAATGTCTGACCCTAGACCCAGTAATGTAGGGCGTGGAATAGCTTATGGGCATAGGCCTCAATATGGTGGAGGAAGCCAGTCATCTGTAACAGTAAATGAAGATGGTTCTTTGACTGCCAGGACTTCAATATTTGAAGTTGGAGTTGGAACATATACTCTAATCCAACAATCAGTTGCTGAGGAAATGGAAGTTCCACTTTCTAGTGTTCATGTAGTTCCATTTGGTACGGATGAGATGTTTGATGATTTGTTTGATTTTGGAATGGGAGGGTCCAGAGGGAGTATGGTAGCTCCACAGGCTGCGATCAAAGCGACCAGAGATGTAAAAAACAACCTCAAAAGACTTGCTTCAGAATTCAATGGATGGGATCAAGATTTAGTTGAGTATGAAGCAGGGGATTTAATTAATACCAGAACCCAAGAGAAAGTTCATATGAAAGAACTGGTACAACGGAGTGGAGAACCAATTCTCGGAAGAAATTATGATCCAGAAGAAGGGCTTAGCCCAGTTACTTCATTTGTTGCACAAGTTGCGGAAGTGGAAATTGATCCAGATACGGGTCAGGTCAAAGTCTTAAAGATCACTGCCGCACATGATGTAGGAAAAATATTGAACCCTGTTGGGTTTCATGGTCAGGTTGAAGGTGGAATGGTACAAGCGTTAGGGCATGCTGTGATGGAAGATTTAAATGTTGATGAAGGTGGTAGAATATCCAATCCATCTTTAGCAGATTATAAGATTCCTACGGAGCGAGATTTACCAGACTTAGAGACAGTATTGGTACAAGCTCCCTCAGGTTGGGGAGAGTATAATGTTAAAGCAGTTGGTGAGCACTCAAATATAACAACCGCTCCAGCAATTGCTAATGCCATTTTTGATGCCGTCGGAGAACGGGTCGACACTGTTCCTGTACACCCTGAAGTTCTTTATGGAAGATTGAAAGAAAGTAATTAGTTCAATAGTTTTTTGAAAATCAAGGGTGGGTAAGAATTGTGTTTCGTACTTTAACTAAGTATGCGGAAAGGTAAATACTATGGCGGTTGTTGGAAAATCAGTACCGCGGCTTGATGGACCTGAGAAAGTAACAGGAAAGGCACGTTTTGTTGCAGATGTAGTAAATCCTGAGACATTGTGGGTAAAATTTGTTAGATCCCCCTTCGCTCATGCTCGTGTAACGTCAATAGATTTTTCAGCTATTGAAACAATGCCTGGAGTACGGGCTTTTCTATCTGGTGAAGACGTTAAATCTCTTCGTGGTGGTAACTTATACGCTGATGAGCCTATTTTAGCTAGTTGGGATAAAGTGAGATTTATTGGAGATAAAGTAGCGGCTGTTGCTGCTGACACTAAAGAAATAGCTGAAGATGCAATAAAATTGGTAAACGTGACCTATGATGAACTTCCTGCGGTATTTGAACCCGAACAAGCAGCAGCACCTGGGGCACCTATCTTACATGAAGAATTTAATGATTACAGAGGAGTTCAAAAGCAAGAATCCTTGAGTAATGTTGTCCAATCGGTGGTTACTGAGTGGGGTGATGCTGAAGAAGGGTTTCGTCTTTCGGATGTCATTGTAGAGAATACATATACCACTCCCAGGGTTCACCAAGGTTATTTGGAACCCCATGCTTGTACAGTCTGGATCGACGAAGAAGAAAAAGTCCAGGTCTGGATGTCTTCACAAATTCCGACCGGTCGTAGACCCCATCTGGCTCGGATGATGGGAATTGAGCGAGAGAGATTGGTAATCAATCCTGCCCATATAGGGGGATCTTTTGGAGGAAAGATGGACGCTACAGGTGTAGTGATTTGTTATTTGCTTGCTGCTAAAACAGGGAAAGCTGTTAAGTATGTTATGGATTATAGTGAAGAATTATCTGCAATGAATCCACGCCATCCTGCAACAATTAAAGTAAAAGTAGGGGCAACATCTGATGGTCTTATTCAAGCTTGGGAAGCAGAAGGATTTTTTGCGACAGGAGGGTATGCAGCATATGCACCTGTAGGGGAACTTGGAGGGATGTTATCGACAGCTATGGTTGAACCCTACCTTGTGCCGAACGTCCGCATAAATTCACATCAGGTTTATACGAATACAGTCCCAGGTGGTTATATTAGAGGTCCCGGGATGATGCAATCGGTTTTTGCCAGCGAATCGATAATAGATATGTTGGCAAAAGAATTAGGTATGGATCCTTTTGAACTAAGAGGTAAAAACTTTGTGCAAACGCCCAAAGATGTAAAAGCGACTGAACACTGGACCCCGATAACAAGCCCTGAATCAGATAAGTACCAAAACCTCAGATTGAATGAGATCTTACAGGCTGCTGCAGATAAAGCAGGGTATTTTGACCCGAAACTTCCTAATGTAGGGCGTGGGATCGCTTTTCATGGGCAAGGAGACAGTGGATATGATACTCCCGTTGCAGTCAGAGTGAATTCGGATGGAAGCATAATTATTAATACGATGATATATGATCCTGGAATGGGAACGGGAACGACACTCGCGCAAGTTGTCGCCGATGAACTTGATGTCGATTTAAGAAGGATTACGATAGAACCATGGTCTACTGAGGCAGGTAAACGAGATTACGGAGTTGCCGGGCAAAGAGGAACTCGCGTAGCAACCCGTGCGGCCTACGAAGCAAGTCAAGATTTTAAAAAGAACATTTCTTTACTTGCTTCTGAGCTCTTAGGCTGGCAAGAAGACAGCTTAATTATTAAAGAGGGGAAAATAGTCAATCGGAGTTCATCTGAAGAAGTAACGTTCGAAGATATTGTATCTAGAACTGGTGGGAGTATCTCCGGGGAAGCATCCATTGATGAAGGAGATGAAATTCCATACATGTCTTTCACAGCCCATATAGCTGAAGTGGAAGTTGATCCTGGGACAGGTACAGTCTGGTTAAAACGATATACAGCGGCCCATGAAACTGGGAAAGTAGTGAACCCTCAAGGATTCACAGCTCAGATAGAAGGAGGCGTAATTCAAGGTATCGGTCATTCTCTAATGGAGGAACTTATCGCCGAGGATGGACGGATACTTAATCAATCTTTTGCGGATTATAAGATGCCTACACAAAGGGATATACCAGAATTAAATATAGTGGTATTAAATTCAGATATAGGATATGGTCCCCTCAAAGTTAGAGGAATTGGAGATACGCCCATAGTTCCGGTGGGACCGGCTATCGCAAATGCTGTTTCTGACGCTTTAAATCGTAGTATCAATAAAATACCTATCAAACCAAGCGATGTTTATAGTGATCCTCATTCTTAAAAAGTGATGCCTAAACAGTGACCTCTAAGTGTGCTTTATTTAGTACCTAGTGTCTCTTTTTTCCTGTAATAATCTCTTACTTTGCGAATTGCGCCTGCACCTGCTTGGAATGTAGGGAATACAGCTATTCCGGCGTCTGATACTTTCTGTCGGAAATCTGCGAGTTCCCCTTCATTTTGATTCCATGTAGCTATCACTCCAAATGGTTTTTTAGAGGATTCTTGAAACGCTTTTAATCCTTCTATCAGGGTATCAAGCCCTTGCCCTTGTTTTTCCAGCCGTCGTTGAATAAACCCGATACTTGATTCCATTACGATAATATCTGTATTAGGATCGTCATGAAGCCCATTAAGCATTTCAGTGGCTCGTTCGACACTAGTTAAGGAACCCGATACATCCAGCGGATTCTTGTAGCTACCCCCAACGACTGTAACAATGGGGCGCAATCTTTCATGAGTCTTTTCTGTAAGCGCGGGTACTTTTAATTCTTGACTCCCAAACGCATCAGAAACCAACACAGATTGACCTCCTGTCTGGGCGATTATTCCCATGTTTTCCCCTGTGAAAGGTTTCATCATTAATAATGCCTTCATGGTATCCATCAATTCGTCTTGGGTATCTACCCTTATCGCACCTGTTTGCCTAATCATAGCGTCCCAAAGTGCCATATCTGATGCTAAATGGCCGGTATGGGAAGCAGCAGCACGAGCGCCTTCTTTAGTTTGGCCACCTTTCCAGATCACGACCGGTTTTTTCTGAGCAACTTCCCTAAGGGTCTCGAAAAATTTTCTTCCATCTCGGGTCCCTTCAATATACATACCGATGACTTCTATATCTGGATCTTCTCCCAAGTACTCTAGCCAGTCTCCTTGATCTATTGAAATTGAATTGCCCATGCTAATAGACTTAGCAGGGTAAAGGCCGTTTGAACGCGCTCTTATGACAAAGTTTGTCGCATGAGTTCCAGAATTGGACATGAAACCTATATTCCCGCCTTCTCCTATCCATTGGTCAGCTGTATTGCGAATTCCAACTTTAGCGTGATACAAGCACATACAATTTGGGCCAACTAAATTAAAGTTAGCTTCTGAAGTCATTTTAATTATGCGTTCTTGGAGCTCAATTCCATCTGCTTCACCTGTTTCTGCAAATCCCGAAGTGAATGCAGCGGCAGCACCAACGTTTTCCTTTATACAATCAGCAAGGATAAAAGGGAGAACAGGTCTGGGAACAGCGATTATTGCATAATCTACTTGCTCAGGAATATCTGCCAAGCTTTTTCTATTATCTATCCCCATTGCTTCAATTCCAGGGATGTCATTTTCGTCTATTTGAACTGAATATACCTTTGCTTTGGCATCCTTAACACTTTTTAACCACATATAGTCCGTAATTTTTTTATCGCCTACTACAGCGATTACTTTTGGGTTTAAAGCTCTATCTAAATTAGCTTTTCGTTCCTTGTCCATTTTTCCCTCCCAGAATTTATTTAATTATCAGTTAAAATTATTCGCGCATCAGCTGCAACGACGTCGTTTTCATATGCAAATACCGGATTTAAATCCATCTCACTAATTTCAGATTCTTGCATGGCAAGATCTGAAACTTTTAGTAGTAAATCTTTCAATTTATCCATATTTACTGGCTTAAAAGCACGATATCCAGTGAGCATTTTGTACCCTTTTATTTCCTTGATCATTTCTTCAGCATCGATTGGTGTTAGGGGAGCTATTCTGAAAGATACGTCTTGCAGAATTTCTACAGCAATTCCTCCTAGACCGAACATAACAACTGGACCAAATTGGTGATCTCTAGTAACTCCTATAATTACTTCGACTCCACCTGGAGGTGCCATAGGCTGTACGGTAATGCCATCAATAGAAGAACCTTTAGCTTCTTTTTTCACGGTATTAATCATTTGATCGAAAACTTCTACTATTTCTTCTTGAGAATCAAGCCCTAATCGTACTCCCCCAACATCACTTTTGTGAGTGATATCTTGAGAAGCTATCTTGAGTGCTACAGGGAATCCCATCTCTGAAGATATATTTGCAGCCTCTTTAGAATTAGTTGCGAGTATCGGTTCGGTGATCGGTATATTAATCGCCTTGAGTACTGTTTTAGATTCTTGTTCAGTTAGTATTACTCTATTTTCTGCTCTCGCGGCTGAACGAATGTCAGTAAAAGATGACACGATATCTACCCCCTTTTTGTTCCCATATTAAGCTTATCCTTTGATGATACTACGCAAAAACAATCAAAAATATATTACATGATTGCCCGTAGTTTTTAGCAACAAATGATATAAAACCCTATAATAACAACATATTACATTATGGAACACTTATAACAATAGTATTGATTTTGGGAGATTGCTATGGAGAACGAATTGGCTCAGTATTCCCCTGAAGAATTAATTTCCGAAGTAAAAACAATTGTTTCTAATCAAGGGCTTAATGAAGAAGGGTTTGAACGCATAGGAAATCTTTTGCATAAGCTTGCTTCGCGAAGTGATTTGAAATCTATTGGGGAACATAGGGGTAAGGGCGTAAACGCTGTTGATTCGTATGTTTTATATCGAGATGATGAACCTGGTGGGCCTATAATAATTCTTGCTGAATTCGATAAACCTACGAAAATCCATAACCATGGTACATGGGGAGTGATGTGCGCTTACGAAGGCAGGGAAAAATATAAGCAATGGGAAAGAACAGACAGTGGTGATGATCCTGGTAAGGCAGAGTTGCGACTTATAACAGATATTGTAATGGAGGAAGGTGATATTGTTTGGTGGCCTGATGTGCCAAATGATATCCATATGCAAGACCCAATTGATACTAGTATGTGGCAGCTCGTTCTAATGGGACGAAATACGCTAGGGGGAGATGAAGAGCATTATGACCCTGATTTGGGGCTAAGGTGGCCTGCAGATATTCCTCCTCATATGCGATCGTCGAAAACAAGGGGATAGCTATGGGGATTTTTGCCAATCTAATTTAAGTCTCTTCGTTTAGTAGCGCATCTATATTTAACTGAAGATTTTCTCGACTGATTCCACCTATCCACCTCTTTTTCACAAATCCTGAACTATCAACAAAAAATGTCGCAGGTATTCCTGAAACACCATAATCGATGGTAGATGTTCCCGTGTCATCAGATAATATTAAAAACCCCTCTTCAGTAGGTATTTCAAAAGCATCTATAAATTTTCGAGCATCCGATTCTGGCTCCATCGTATGTATTCCAATGAAGGTAATGTCTTCCGTACTATATTGGTGGAAAGCGTCAACAAAATGAGGCATCTCGACTCTGCAAGGAGTGCACCAAGACGCCCAGAAATTTATGACCAGTGGTTTTCCTTTTAGTGTGGATAGTTCTACCATCTCACCTGATTCTATATTTTCAAGAGTAAATTCAGGAGCTTGTTGTCCTAATCTTTGTGCACCGCTTTCTGCGGTTATCGCGGAACGATTGATAATCCCAACGACTAGAAGCATTAGAAAAGAGGCAAATAAAACAATAACAAGCGAGCTAAGTAGTATTTTTCTTCTATTCTGAAAAATCCCTTCGTTATCTTGATCCATTATTCCCTCTCTTCACAGAATTATATTGTATCGTTTAATAAAACCTAAAGTATTATAGTAAAATTTCTATAAACATTTAATATTGATTGAGTAAATAGAGAAGCGATAGGAATAATTATATAACGATGAGTAGAACCAATATTGACAGCCCATGGATAATTTTGATTTCTAGTATTTTTGTCACATCTTTATTGACATCAAACATTATCGCTGTGAAAATTGTGGACTTTGGGACGCTTCCTTTGCTAGGTGCGATGGTGGTAGATGCAGCCATTATTGTTTTTCCAATAAGTTACATCATTGGAGACGTGTTGACGGAGGTTTATGGCTTTCATATAGCTCGAAGAATCATATGGATTGGGTTCCTTTGCAATTTAATAATGGTGATTTTTATATACCTAGGTGGGCTGTTAACACCATCTAGCATATGGTTGGGGCAGGAAAGCTATACGGAAATTCTTGGATTTAGCAGGCGGCTTATCGTAGCTTCTTTCTTAGCCTATTTATTTGGTGAATTTGCTAATTCTTATATACTTGCTAAACTAAAAATCCGAATGAAAGGTAAGTTGCTTTTCGTTCGTACCATAAGTTCTACCGTTGTTGGGCAGGGTCTGGACTCACTGATTTTTGTTTTTGTTGCTTTTGGGGGCCTTTTAACTTTAAATGATATGATTAGCATGGTTTTAATAAATTGGGGGTTTAAAGTATTGTATGAAACGGCAGCTACGCCTGTGACGTATGGCGTTATAAATTTTTTGAAGCACAAAGAAGGTATTGATACGTATGATACTGGATTGACGTTCAATCCGTTTTTTAAGAGAAACTAATAAAGATTAAAATAGCGTATTTGTAGGGTAGGTTTGTTCCAATATAAATAGGGGTAGATCTTAGGCCATTTGGTGGGGTGTGAGAGGATTGATGATATGACTAAAGAATCATTAAGTATTACGGATAATAGGACTGGAAAATCTTACGAGATTGATATCAAAGATGGTTCAATCAGAGCAATGGATATTAGGCAGATAGCTATTGATGAGGATGATTTTGGCTTGCTTAGCTATGATCCATCCTTAGGAAATACAGCTACGGTAACAAGTGCCGTGTCTTTTATTGATGGCGATAAAGGGATTTTAGAGTATAGAGGATATCCTATAGAACAACTCGCTGAAAAAGGTACTTTTCTTGAGACAGCTTACCTACTTGTTCATGGGGAATTGCCAAATAAGAGTCAGCTCGAAAATTGGGAAACAGATATTACCCATAGAACTATGGTTTTGGAGAACGTCAAGAAATTTATGGAAGGGTTTCGTTACGATGCCCATCCTATGGGGATGTTAGTTAGTACAGTTGGAGCACTGTCTACTTTTTACCCTGAGGCAAAAAATGTACAAGATGAATCGGTTAGACTCGAACAAACTATAAGAGCTATTGGAAAAGTTGGTACCATTGCCGCTTGGGCATATAGGCATACTCTTGGGTATCCGTATGTATATCCAGATAATGATCTATCATATTCGGGCAATCTACTAAATATGCTATTCAGGATGGTAGAAGATAAATATATTCCTAATCCTACTATAGAAAGAGCCATAGATGTGTTGTTTATTTTGCACGCTGATCATGAGCAAAATGCCAGCGCTAATACTATGCGAGCTATTGGAAGCTCTTTAGCGGACCCGTATTCTGCGTTAGCCGGAGCAATAGGATCACTTTATGGCCCGTTACATGGTGGGGCCAACGAGGCCGTCATAAGGATGTTAGAGGAAATTGGGACGGTTGATAATATAGCGGGCTTTATTGAAAATGTTAAATCAGGGACAGACGGTGTAAGACTAATGGGATTTGGGCACCGAGTCTATAAAAATTATGACCCTAGAGCCAAATTAGTAAAGGAAATGGCCGATAAAGTTTTTGAGGTAACTGGGAGAAATCCCCTTTTGGATATTGCGCTTGAATTAGAGCGAATAGCTTTGGAAGATGATTATTTTATTGAAAGAAAACTGTACCCTAATGTAGATTTTTATAGTGGGTTGATTTATCAAGCCATGGGGTTTCCAGTGGAAATATTTCCGGTACTTTTTGCTATCCCTCGTACTGTTGGATGGATGGCTCAGTGGAGCGAAGCTTTTGGAGATAGGGAACAACGTATAGTCCGACCCCGACAAATTTATGTTGGTGAAAGGCAACGTGATTACGTCTCCATGAAGGATAGAAGCTGATTAGATGTAGCGATAAATTAATCGCGTTGAAGTATCTTATCCGCTAAAAATGCTCCTACGATGCCGCCTAATAATGGGCCAATAATATAAACGAGAGCGTTATCAAATACGCCTGATACTAAAGCTGGCCCAAACCATCGCGCTGGGTTCATAGCTGCTCCAGTCAACGGACCTCCTACCAATATATCTGCTGCTATAGTCAGACCTATCGCTATAGGTGCTATTCCAGAAGGCCCTTTTTCATCGCCAGCAGTTTGGAATATTACTACTACCAAAATTAGTGTTAGAAGTGACTCAATAATAATCCCTTCTGTCATGCCAATTCCGGATAGCGCTGGTAATCCTAACCCTGAATTACTGGGAAACACGGAGTAGAGTATGCCCGCGGCTATTAGGGCTCCTGTTAGCTGAGCAATGATGTAAACTAAGGCAGTTAAAGAGTTGATTCTTTTTGTAACTAAGAATCCTATGGTAACAGCTGGGTTTATGTGACCACCTGATATGTGCGCTGTTGCTGAAACCCCGATGAAGATTGCAAAACCATGAGCTAGAGCAATGCCAGTCAATCCGGTTGAGGAACCTACCATTATGGATCCTGCTCCTATAAATACTAAAATGAATGTAGCAAGACCTTCTGCTATAGCTTGGCGAGTCAGTTGAGGCATTTTTCTCTCCAATATGAAATATGTATATTGCACATCACTATAACTTTTTGATGCTATCTGTACAAGGTGGAGAAATCTCCGATTTACTTTAAGAGAAATTTCCCTGAGTAGAACCCTAAACCGGCTACGCTAATACATAAAGCGTTTTGCAGAATCACATTGAAGATCGCTGTTCCCATGTGCCCTGATCGAAAGAGGTTTATTGTTTCCATGCTAAATGCAGAGAATGTGGTGAAAGATCCTAGAAAACCTACGATGATTAATGTTGCCACTTGTGGGGCTATCAGACTTTTTTCGCTCAGGCTCCAAACGATACCAATTAAAGCACTCCCCACTATATTCACTGACAAAGTAGATAATGGGAAAGAGGAGTTAATGGAATTTAATATTGCTTGTGACAGTAGCCATCTAGATGCAGCTCCTAAAGCTCCTCCGAACATAATTAGTCCAAGGGTTGTCATCGCAGATCTTTCTACTATGCTTCTATTAAAACAGCATAGGTTTGTATTATGGGGTTAGTATGATTTTACCGAAGAAATCTCTAGACTCCATCGTTTCGTGGGCTTTAGAACACTCGCTGAGAGCAAAGGTTGGTCCAACTATGCCTTTCAGTTTTTGGGCGTTAACAAGGTTCATAATGGTTCCAAATTCTGAGGAGCTAAACCCCCCAACTCCCATCACTTCGTAACCTTGAACAAATAATTGCCCTAGATGCAGTTCAGCTTTATGCCCTCCTGTTACACCGCAAGTAACGAATCTCCCTTGTTTTTTCAATGATTTCATACTTTCTTTCCATACGGGTTGGCCTATGCTATCAATTATTACATCTACCCCTTCTCCTGCTGTGACGTCATAAATTTCTTCCGCCCAGTTCTGATTTTTTTCGTAATTAATACCATAGTTGGCTCCAAGGGAAAGGGCCTTTTCAAGTTTCCAATCAGCACCAGCGGTAGTAATTATTCGACAACCCAATAATGTTCCTATAACTATAGCTGCGGACCCTACGCCACTACCTGCAGCGTGAACCAATACAGTGTTACCTGGTTTTACGGCAGCTTTGGTTACTAGCATTCTCCATGCGGTTTTGAACGCTATAGGGATAGCAGCTGCCTCGTCATATGATAGTTCTGCAGGAATGTGGTAAACATTTGATGCTGGAACAGAAACCATCTGTGCATAGCCACCGTCTAGGTCATAACCAAGATCTTTGCGATCCAAACAGTTTTCGTCTTCTCCCATTTTACATGATCGACAGTTATTACAAGGAATTCTTGGGTCTACTACCACTCGATCACCAGGGATAATCCCCTGTTGGAGGCCTACTAGGCTCGCATCGATGACCTCTCCAGATAAATCCTCGCCCAAGATTCGTGGGAAATTGACCGGAACTTTGTTTTCTCCTGAACGTGCGTATAAGTCGAATCTGTTGATAGAAGCCGCTTTTATTGAGATGAGGACTTCGCTGTCACCCATTATTGGATCGTCAACATCACCGAACGTCAAAACCTCTGTGCCACCCTGTTCAGTTATGTATATAGCTTTCATTTGAAATGTGCTTTTGCAAGAAAGATCAGACGGGATCTTTGATCTTAGACATCAACGATAGATATACTAGCGGTATAACTAAAGTAGCTACAAACCCTCCTAGTATTAGAGGGCCCATAAAAAAAAGTATTAATATTGTTGGTATTGCGAACATTGATTTAACCTCCCCTAGATTATAATCACTCGAATCCTTTTCCGGAAGCTAAACTTGCCGCTACTTTCAATGCTTCTTCCATACTCGTCGATTGAGCAATACCTTTTCCGGCTATATCGAAAGCAGTTCCATGGTCTACGGAAGTTCTGATATAAGGTAATCCGATGTTAACACTTATACTTCTATGGAAGTCATGCATTTTCACGCTTATATGGCCCTGATCGTGATATAACGCAATAATCGCGTCGAAATCACCATCTACACCTCTCAAAAATATGGTATCCGCAGGTATTGGGCCGCTAACCAGAATACCCTGCGATTTGGCGGTTTCTACGGCAGGAAGGATTTCCTCTGCTTCCTCGTCCCCAAATAATCCGCCATCTCCCCCGTGTGGATTGAGAGCAGCTACACCAATTCTTGGTTTTGCAAATCCCCAGGTTTTGAATGCTTTATTGGTCATCTGTATATAATCCAAGATTCGAGCTTTTGTTATGAATTTATGAGCATCACGAAAAGGAACATGTGTTGTCAGGTGGACTACACGGAGCTGCCTTGCTATCAACATGGTGCCAATTTTTTCTAGCTTGGCTATTCTTGCTAACATTTCTTGGTGTCCAAATTCAGAGTACCCTGCAAGTGCCACCGATTCTTTATTTATTGGTGCCGTGCATATCGCGTTTATGGCTTTTGTTTGGGCAAGAGAAGCCGCTTTTTCTATTGATTTTACTGAAGCGTGCCCGCCAGCTTTAGAAGATATACCTATAGGAATTGAATCTATATCTGGTGATTCGATATTCAGTACGTTTATTGTACGGTTTTCCAGTTCGATATCACGCACATGCTCTATGGTTCTACTTTTTAGTCCCGGGGCATATTTTTTTAGCTCAGAATCAAAAACAGTTTTTGATCCAATGACTAAAGGGGTATAAATCTTTGTCTTATTCTTATGATGATTTGATAGCGCTTTACATATAACCTCCGGGCCAATTCCCGCTGGGTCACCTAAAGTAATTCCAATTAAAGGTAATTTAGTCATCTACTACCCCAACAACTTATTTTATATAAAGTGTATAGGAATCCACGTTTTTTGCCTAAGAACGCAAAGTTAAATGCTATTAATCCCTGTATTTAGTAGCTGTATACCCACAAATCCTACGGTCAATGCTAAAGATCTGATTAACCAAGGGGCTGAAAAATATTTTGAAATTCTTGCACCAACTTGAGCTCCTATGATTGCTCCAACACCCAGAAGTAATATACGGAGAAGGTAATCACTTATAGGAACAGAAGTCGCATGTACTGCTATGGCAGCGGGGCTTGTGATGAGTATTACGAACTGCGACGTTGCGGTAGCTATGTGTGCTGGGAAAGCAAATAATTGTACTAAAGAAGGAACTATAAAAATTCCGCCGCCAATACCCAGTAGCCCGCCCATAAAGCCAGTTGATAACCCTAAGATGAACAACCAGAGTTTTTGACTGATTGACTTGTTGTTGAGGGCAGTGTTTCGAGCCTCCCCTTGCTTTCTGATAGGGTTTATTAATAGATATAACATCAAGGTAAATAGAGCAACGCCACATATAATTTGGAAATATCCTCTTGATAGATGTTCGACAGTAAATGCGCCTAGTGCCATCCCTATAACTCCACCAGCAGCAATGTTTAAGCTTGATCGATAGTTAACTCTTTTTTCTCTAACGTATATTGTGGTCGCGGACAAACTTGTTAGAAGGACCACGCTTTGAGAAACAGTAGTAATTAATCCGGGGGAATCATCAGGGAAAACGTACAGCAAAAGGGAAACTATTATAAAGCCACCGCCAGCGCCTATAAGAGCGCCGATCGTTCCTGCTGCTAATCCTGCTATCGGCAGAATAAATATAAGATAAGAGTCCAAAGTACTATGATTCTAGCAGAATTATTATGCTTTAACTTTCAAAGGATATAATATATATGTAACGAAACAAGTGGTGTTGAGGGGGGGTACCAAGTTGTTTGATTTACCTTTGTCTGGCGTCAATGTAATAGATTTAACTAGGAATACAGCTGGGCCATATTGCACCCGATTATTAGCGGATTATGGTGCATCAGTGACAAAGATTGAACTTCCTGATTCAGGGGACCCTTCACGAAAAGTTCCCCCTTTCTTCGACAATGGAGAATCTGGCGAAGGAAGTAGTTTATTTATGTTTCTCAATACCGGCAAAAAATCCTTAAGTTTGAATCTAAAGAGCACGCGTGGTTTGGAGATCATCAAAGAACTCATCAAAGATGCAGATATTTTGGTGGAAAACTTCCGACCAGGCGTCATGGAATCTTTTTCTCTAGACTATGAATCGGTCAACAGAGTGAACAATGGGATAGTCTACACTTCCATTAGCAATTTTGGTCAAACAGGGCCTCATCGCGATTGGAAAGGATCTGACTTAGTTTTATATGGTATGGGTGGACCTATGATTAACACGGGCCATCCGAATAAGGAGCCACTACAGTTGGCTAATTATCTTCCCTCGTTTCATGTTGGAGCTACCGCTGCAGCTGCTACATCTATAGCCCTTTGGGGCGCTGAGCAATCCGGCGAAGGAGATTGGCTCGACATAAATTTCTTTGAAACACTTATGGGCCATATTGATAGAAGATCTACATCACTATTAGCTCACCAATACGATGGCACTATATCTACTCGCCCGCCTGTTGCTGGAACTCCGGGTTCCGGTATATGGCCTACTGCTGATGGTGGATATTTCTACACTACGGTTCTTTCGAATCGATTTTCTTCTATGGCAAAAATGATAGGAGTTGAACACCTTTTGGATGATCCACTGTGGGCCACTCCTGCAGCAAGAGCAGCACCTGAACGTGTGGATGAATTTTCTGCAATTTTAATATTGTGGATGCTTGATCATACAAAGAGCGAAATTAGAGACGCCGTGGAAAAAGCAGGAGTTTATGGGGGCCCAATTAATAATATTGGCGAATTCCTCCAGGATAAACATTTTGAAGAACGCAACTTTTTCCAACAAATCGAGCATCCTGTTTCGGGATCTCTTACCTACCCCGGGTACAATTTTCGACTGACTATTGAGGATCAAGAGGAAAAGGTAGCTACTCGTACCTCAGCACCTCTCCTAGGTGAAAATACTAATGAACTATTGAGAGATCGACTTGGGCTAGATGAGTCTGAAATTCAATCTCTTAGAAAAGAAGGTGTTGTTTAAAATGGATAAACAATCAAAAGCGACCAAAAAATTACCGTTAGAAGGTATCAGAATACTAGATTTCACAGTTGTTTGGGCAGGACCTTTTGCAACTCAATTACTTGCTGAATGGGGAGCTGAAGTAATTAGAGTTGAATCAACCAAATTTTTTCCTTCAACCACCAGGGGAATTTTGGCAAGACCATCAAAAGAACTTGTACAGCAGGGAGGAATTGGGGGTTACCCTGACGCAGACCCTGGCGAAAGACCCTGGAATCGCGCGGCATTATTTAATGTGCATGCTCGAAATAAATTGAGTATGACGGTGGATCTTACAACCCCAGAAGGGCAAGAAATATTTGCTAATTTGGTTTCGAAGTCTGATGGATTAATTGAAAATAATGCAATAGCAACAATGGAACGGGCAGGAGTATCTTGGGAGAAGCTATCAAAAATTAATCCTGAATTTGTTCTTGTCCGGATGCCAGCCTTTGGTATTTCAGGCCCCTATAAGAATTATAGAACATTCGGAAGTCACATGGAGTCTCTGGTAGGGCACTACTCTCTTTTTGGTTATGAAGGAGAAACGCCAGAAGCCAGTGGAACTAGCCTTTTTGCTGACCCTGCTAGTGGAGTTTCGGGGGCTCTAGCATTTATGAGTGGATTACGACATCGACGTAATACAGGTAAAGGAATTCAAATAGAATCCCCCACAGCTGAAAATTTTGCCAATCAATTGGGACCGCACATTGTAGGCTATTCCATGACAGGAGTTGTCCCTGAATACACAGGTAACCGACATCCTGTGTACGCTCCGCAGGGTGTTTATCGATGTAAGGGAGAAGATCGTTGGATTTCTATTACTATAACTGACGACGCAGAATGGGATGAGCTTTGTTCAATAATGGGTGCAAAAGAACTATCCCAAAACAGTGAGTACGGTACGGTTGAGAAGCGGCGTATGAAGCATGATGTAATTGATCAAGCGATTAGTAATTGGACTATTAAACAGGACAACATAGAACTGATGAATATGCTTCAGGATCGTGGGATACCAGCGGGGGCGGTGATGAACGAAAAGGATGCCTTCGAAGATCCTCATCTTCAAGAACGTGGTTATTGGGAAGAGCTCACGCACCCAGAGGCGGGCACTTATAAATATCCTGGGGTGCTTTGGAAATCGAAGGCTATAGATAATAAACTGAGACGTGCTGCTCCCAGGTTAGGTGAGGATAACGAATACGTTTATAAATCGATTCTAGGTTACACCGAAGCGGAGTATCAGAAATACGAAAAGGATGGTCATATTGGGATGGATTACGATGATTCTATACAATAGCCCAGAGGACAAATTTTGTTTTTGAGAAAGGGTCCATTGTGAGATTGGAAGGAAAAGTTGCAATCCTATCTGGGGTTGGCCCTAATATGGGAAGGGCTACTGCTCTAATGTATGCTAGAGAAGGGTGTAAAGTTGGACTCATCGCACGCAACCCTGAGCACCTGGAAGCAACTTTAAATTTGATAGAGAGAAACGGTGGCGAAGGCGTTGTAATTGCAGGAGATGTAACTGACAACAGATTAGCGAAAGATGCAATTAATAAAATCAATGATCAATTTGGCGCAATAGATATTTTATATAGTGGTGCGGGAGGCTTCTTTGATCCTGATCGAGAATTTGATGAAGTCGATAAAACATTTTGGGATAATGTTATTTCAAACACCCTCGATGGGCCATTAAACCTGATACAAAGTGTCACACCCGTGATGAAGTCCGGATCGGGTGGATCAATAATATTGATAACAGCGAGTTATAGTGTTCGTCAGGCAAGTAATGCTGGGTATGCCGCTGCGAAAGGAGGGGTGTTAGGGTTGGCACATAACCTAGCCAAAGAATTGCACCAAGATAATATTAGGGTAAACGTTATCGAACCGGGTCTTATCCGTACCAGAGTTGGGGATGATGGGGAAAATACCTTTGCAGAACGCAAATTAAATAGGGTTGGTCATGCTGTGGATGTTGCGAATGCAGCAGTTTATTTTGGTTCTGATGAATCAAGTTGGGTCACTGGCCAAGTATTGAGTGTTGACGGAGGAGTTGATGTCCACGCTAGGCAACTTTAATAAACGCATTGTCGTTATTATCCCAGATAAAATGGTCCTCTTGGAATCTTTTTATGTCCTCAAAATCCGTTATTCTGTGCTCAACAAGAAATTTTAAAAATTTTCCTTTAATTACTTTTCCGAAATGTCCCGCCGGGGTTATTTTGCCGTTTTTCATGATCTTAAAATCAATAATAATAGTATTACTTTTTTTTGTATAAGATTTCCTATGAATTTGAGGTAGTAAATCAATTACAAAATCTTCTGTAGACAAAATATCAGAGAAATACGGGTTCCAAAACTCAGTTAGATTCAAAACGTTCATCTTTAATTTGTAGTTAGGGATCAGTGTATCGGGTGCAACGAGCCCCATTAATGCGCTTGTTATCCTAACGTTTTGGTTCAAGTAATTCTTCGAAAGAACTTCAAAGGATTCCGGATCCAAATTCTTATAAACTGTTCCGGTGTATCGTGTGATAGCTTCTGAGCAATGGTTATCAAAAATATTTAGATTCAGTTCGTGGAGTACCAGTGATTTTTCAGCTGAGGTTCCATATAGTTTAGGCAGCCTGCTAGACTCCATATCTTTCAAAGAATCGAGTATTTTTGATATTGGTTCGTTGAAAGAAGAATTGGTTTCCCTGAAAGTCTTATTAGATTGATCTATATTTGATTTTCCTTCGCTGGGCGGAATTAGTATTTTCATAGGTCTATTATATTAGTTTTCTGTTGGGCTTTTTCTAGTATTAAAGCCAACGATAGATATTATTAAAGCAATTAGCATCATAATAGCCATACTGTTAAAAGCAACCTGGAAATTGGCTATTTGGCTTAGTTGACCTATTAGTATTGTTCCCATAGCAGACCCAAAACTAAAAGATCCTAATAACATCGACATTGCGCGGCCACGTTTTTCTTTGGGAGCCCAATCCGCTGCTATAGTTTGTAGCATTGGGTTCCCAGTCCCGAAGCCAACTCCTAAGGCTACAGACGCCAATATTAGAATTACAAATGAAAATGCTTGTGCAATTAAAACCATACATAGAGCACCTAATATTAAAGAAGGATATAGTATTACTGCCCTACCGTACTGGTCTGATAATTTACCTGTTAATAGCCGGCCTATGATTACCACAACAGCGTAAACAGTGAAAAACATACTATAGTTTTCTATTTCTCTTTGTTCACCAATTACCGAAATAAAAGTTATCGTAGATAAGTAGGCTGCAGACAAGAAAAAGGTAGCTGCTGCTGGAGCCCAAACTTCTTTAACAAAAGTACTTTTGATTTGCCCCATGAACTTTTTATCTTCGTCCTTTGATTGAGGAGAAGTATTCGATGTACGTTGGCTTGATATCGGGAAAAGCATACCCATTGCGAAAAACATTAATGTTCCAGAAACAATAAATACGCTGTTGAATCCGTTATTAGCAAGAAGAGCAATCCCTATTGAAGGACCTATAGCTATGGCAAAATTATGTGAAGTAGCAAAATTCGTCATTGCCTCACCGCGGCGGTTTTCTGGAGCGTTCGTAATTACCATTGTTCTTGTCGCTGTTCCTGATGCTCCTGTTCCAATTCTTCGGAGGACTGCAGACATAAGAACCGGCCAAGGTGTTTGTATTATAGGGAGAATGAAGGCACTAGCGGTAGACGCAACCATACCGATGGCTATGGTTTTTTTGGGGCTCCATTTATCTACCATAATTCCATAAAGTGGAACTCCTAAAGCCCCAATAGGGCCTGCCAATCCAATGATCCATCCGATCATAGCTTCGTTACCTCCCATATTTAAAATATATAGAGGTATGATCGGTAGAATAATGTAGAAAACCAGGAATATCGTGAATTCTAGAATAAAAAGGAGTATGAAATTCTTGGTGTAAACTTTATCAACTTCGGGCTCTGGTGATCTTGAAAGGTTTGTCTTTTCTTTTGCCATATAGATAATTCTTCTTTTTTGAATGTCTCCAGATTGATAACTTAAAGAGATACTATACTTCAATTTTGTTGTAATTTGTTCTCAAAGCCTTCACATCATCTTCAAGCAGTGCGATAATGCCGTATCCTGGTTTTTATTGCCATGTCTGGGGG
>JAPYRO010000001.1:6452-34690 GCA_029941095.1 Dehalococcoidia bacterium | reverse complement strand
GTGTTTGATATATATTTTTGTCAATTAATTTGTATATTTCCTCTGTGGACTTGTTATTTATGTCCAAGGATCTAGAGTTAAAATAAACATCTATTTGCCTTAAAATTCGTTTAATCTGATTAGCCGATAAATTGCCGAGCATCCTATGGTAAGGGAGGCTAATTAATCCTGGATCTTGAATAGGAGTTATAGACACCATGATGTAATTTGTTTTGGGGTTGTTAGCATCCAAGGAACTGGTTTCGTTTTTATAATTTAGGGATGTTTCATACCGATGATGCCCGTCAGCTATATATAGAGGTCCATCGACCGAATTTTGAATTGCTGTTATTTGGTGGGGCTCTGTTACTTGCCAAAAAGTGTATTTTTCATTTTCCCGAGTCGTCAATTCGTTAACTATTGGGGATGTTTTAACGATACTGTTTAATATTTGAGTTAACTGGTTTGATTCATCGTCATACAAAGTCATTATAGGGCTAATATTGGTGTTGGTTGCTCTTAGCATATTTAACCTATCAAGTTTTGCACTTTCCCCAGTATGTTCATGAGGAAGAACACTTCCTTGAGACCATGGTTCAATACCAACTGTGGCTAGTAATTCTAAACGATCATATGACTTACCAAGGAAATCGAAAGAGTGGCGGATAACGTAAAAACTTAGTTCATCTTTTTTTAACACACCTTTCTCTTTCCAAGCTTCAAGTGTTTGTGCTGAAACCGTGTAAGGGTCATTATTTTCGTCCGGTTTTGGATATTCCAGGCGGATGATGTTGTAGGGGTTTCTTTGATAAAAATCCTCTTGTTGTTCTTTTGATATCACGTCATAAGGGGGTGCGATAGCAGAGGATAGATCAAGGATGATTTTAGGATTATATCTAGTACCAATAAACGGCTGTAGTTGTACCAATTATATCGCCCTATACTGATAGCTGACTAAATCTACTGCTCTAAGTTTCAGATAGTCTATATTAGGATCAATTTTTATATCGAGCACGGAAGGACGATTTTCAGAGAGCGCTTTTTGTAACGTAGGTTTAATTTGTTCCGGATCCGTTATATTATAGCCTGTTCCTCCGTACGCTTCTGCTATTTTCCAGTATTCGGTTGGTCTAAATTCTGAGGCAATTCTTTTCTCACCTTGCCCTCTTGTTACCATTCCTAAAGCAGAATCATTCATCACTATATATACAATGGGTAGGTTTTCATCAACGGCTGTTATGTAGGAATGGATCGCTAGCCCAAACCCACCATCACCACTGATACTAACGCATTGCCTATCGGGAGCTGCAATTTTTGCCCCAAGAATTGCTCCTGGTCCCCATCCCATCCCTGCGGTTCCTCCTGGCACGAGTAGAATTCCTGGATCTTGCACTTGATAGTAATGAGTTGTCCATACCCTATTGTTGCCCGCATCGAGGGCAATAATAGCGTTGGGTTCAACGATTCTGTTAATTTCCTGTAGTAATCTTTCCGGTCTTATGGGGAAATCACTAGAATCCGACTCTGCGTCTGTAAAGTAGTTATTTTCTTGTTTCTTTTTTGAAATATAATTATTACGTTCAGTTCTAATATTTGCTGGTAGATCAGCTAGAGCGTGTTCCAGCTGATCTAATATTAGGGACGCGTCTCCCACTAAACCTACATCGACCGGAAAGGTCCAACCCACATTTCTTGGCTCAATATCAATCTGGATTATTTTCTGTCGCGTTGGATCAATAAGAGCAGGGTTTTCATTTGCGGTGTCGCTCGGTCCTAGTCTACATCCAACTACAAGCAGCAAATCGGCTTCTGCTACCAAGGAATTAGCTGCCGGTTCTGGGAACAGGCCCATGACACCTAACCCTAAAGGATGAGCCTCTGAGAATGTTCCCTTCCCTCTATAAGAAGTAGCTACTCCAGCAACTATTTTCTCAGAAATCTGTTTAAGCTGGTCGTAAGTTTTTGACTGGTGTACACCATTTCCAGAAATGATTACAGGTTTTTTTGATTTAGATATTAGATTAGCGGCTTTTTCAATTTCCTCTTTAGGCGCAAGAGTTTTCGAGACGTTCATATAGCGATCTGAAGAATATACTTTTGGGGCTGTTTCCAGATCGACTTCTCCTAAGGCAGAAGGATCTTTTATTATCACGCAAGTTGGCCCTGGCCTTCCGGAAATGGCATGTTTGTATGCAAGTTGTACGCCCTGAACTGTTTCTTTTGGTGTAGTTGCATAGGCTACATATTTTGTCATGCCAGACATCATTTGGCGCAGGTCATAACTTCCATAGTCACCTGTTCCTGATTGGTATACTCCATGCTGTGAAAAATTATTAATTGACGCATCTAATATAATAATCATGGGTGTCCCACTAAGGTAGGCTTCTATAATAGCTTCACCACCGTTTGTTGCGATGAATGGGCCCTGTCCGAGAACGATGGCAGGTTTTCCTGTGACCCTACCGTACCCTTCAGCCATTGTTGATGCAGTTTGCTCGTGGCGGACGAGAACCACATTAAATTTGTCCTGTCGCTCGTACAAGGCGTTGTAGAGACGTACTGTTACCGCGCCAGGAATACCATACACTTGGTCTATGCCGCATTCCTCAATTGCGTCCCAAACAGCATCAGGTGCAAGTTTAGTACCATCTGTCTTTGGATTCATGAGCTGCTATCCTCCATCTCTAAAAGTTCTACTAGAGCAGGTAATGCAACTCCAGTTGGGGCTTGGATCACGATATCACAAATAGGTGATAAAGCCGATGGTTCGGGATTGATTTCAATTAGCGTTGCCCCGTTGCTTGATTTTGCTATTGATGGCAACGCCGCTGCTGGATATACGACACCTGAGGTCCCTAAAATTAGCATGCAATCGGTCTGAGAAGATTCGTTTTGGCATTTCAACAAGACCGATCTTGGAATTGGCTCTCCAAACATTACGGTATCAATTTTAATCAAACCATTGCAGTCTGGGCATATTGGAGGGAGCACTTCCATAGGTATATTCTCAGGAGTATATCTGTTTTCACATTGGATACATCGGAGCAATCTATTGTTACCATGTATTTCAACAATATTTTCAGTTCCTGCTTCCGAATGAAGCCCGTCCACATTTTGAGTTATCACACAATTTATGTGGCCCATTTCTTCTAGTTTTGCTAAAGCAAGGTGGCCATCATTTGGTTTTGCTCCATCTAGGGCTTTTTTCATTTCTGGCATATAGGTACTGCTAAGCCTGGTTTCCCACCAAAGTTTTGGGTCTTGTTCGAATTTTTCGTAACCCAAATCATCCGGTTCTCCGTATTTTGTCCAAAGACCATCTGGACCTCTGAAAGTAGGGACTCCGCTCTCTGCCGACATTCCTGCACCACTTATCGCGGTTCCATAAGAGGACGACATCAGAGCCCTAGCCGTATCTTCAATTTTTGCATACATTGTATCGTTTATCGTCATAATCATACCTACCAAGTGCCGTTAAATTGGTTTATCCATTTTTGAAATTATACCTCTATTTACTGAGTAATGATTAGACGCTGCATTATTTTTTGTTGGAATTAATGTCGGTTCCGCGGTGGTCAGAAGGACTTGTTCTCCAATGGAAATTCCAAAATCCAGGAATCGCTCTCTGTGCAAAGTATCTAATTCGGATAGGGGATCATCAAATAATAAGATGGGGTTCTTTTCTGTTTGGACTTGTATATATGTAGCTTCTGCTAGAAATAGTGCTATAGACACTACCCTCTGCTGACCTCTTGATCCAAAAACCCCGATGTCCTTGTTGTCCAAGAATGTTCTAAAGTCATCTCTATGAGGCCCTACGGATGTTGTTGAGGTAGCTAAATCTCTATCCCAGTTTTCTTCGATTGATTTCTCAAAATTTTCGCTTATATTCGTCAAAGATGAATTTTCAGACGAAGCAGTACTGTCAATATAAACTAAATTAAAATCTCCCGATTCTGCAGATAAGTATTTATAAGATTGATCCAGCTGGTGTTTAATGGATTCCAATAATTGATAACGACTATATAAAATATAGGATCCGAGTTTTACTAGTTCTTCTTCCCATGCATTTATTTCATTAGTTCTTGCACTTTGCTGTTTCCGTATGCGTTTTAGTAATGCATTTCTTTGGCTAAGGACCTTTTGATATCTTTGATTGGTTTCCAAAAATTGAGGATCTGTTTGGGCGCTTATGTCTTCAAGGAAACGTCTCCTAGCCGATGGAGGCCCCGATAATAAAGACACTTCTTCGGGGCCAGTTGATACGACTTTTATTATTCCTGAACCATTGGTTCTTTTTTGGCGAACGCCATTTAATTTGAGGGCTTTTTGCAGCCTCCCAGTTTTCAGTAAATAGTTCTCATTTGAGCGATCTTTATCTTTGTTTAAACTAGACAAATTATTTATCTGTAATATTAATTCTATATCTGTAACGATGGAATCTTCAGTTACTTCCGCTTGAATTCTTGAGTAAGGTATTGGTTCGGTTATCGCGGTCCATCCAATAGTTTCTCGATCATTGGCAGCTTTACTGGAGCGACCGGTTGGTAACATAGAAATCGATTCAAGTAAATTTGTTTTACCCTGGCCATTGCTTCCATGTAGTATGTTTAGACCCTTATGGAATTGCGTGTTAATCGCTACGTAATTCCGGAAGTGGGTTAGATGTAAATTGCTGATGAATATTTGTTTACCCCTCGAATCCCGGTTAGTCTTGCTCTTTGAGGTTATAATAGCGGATAAACTACGGGATTACCCTTGGGTTTCTTAATTTAAATGGTAGAGATAATGAAATATAGTCGAATGGTTGTCAAGCTGGGCACGAATTTGCTTACAGGTGAAGCTGATTCGCTCAAAGAAGAAATCATTGCTTCTTTGGTCAGCCAGATTGCGTTTTTGAGATCAAAAAACCTAGAGATTTTAATTGTTTCTTCTGGTGCTATTGCAGCTGGCAGAGGTCTTTTAGGCCAAGGAAAGACGGATAAATCACTGAAAATGCTTCAGGCTCAAGCAGCTGTTGGACAAAATTACCTAATGCAAATGTACGCGAAACTTTTTGCAGATTATGGGATTATTGTAGGGCAGGCTTTGTTGACCAGGGCTGAATTATCATCCAATATAACCGCATCTAATGCTAGAAGTACTTTAGAAGAGTTGTTTGGCTTAGGAGTCATTCCGATAGTGAATGAGAATGATGTAGTTGCAACAGAGGAAATAGATGAATCCTTTGGTGATAATGATAATTTATCGGCCGCCGTGGCTAATTTGGTAGAGGCAGATCTGCTGGTGTTTTTAACTGACCAAATAGGGTTATTTGATTCAGATCCAAGATCAAACCCTGAAGCGAAATTAATAAAAAGAATTACGAGTGTTAACGACGCTATTATGAAGAGTGTCAATGATATTCCGGGCTCAAAAGGTACAGGTGGGATGGCAAGTAAAGTACTGGCGGCTGCCGAAGCGACTTCTTGGGGGACGGCGACTGTTATAGCTGGTGGATATGAAGATGATGTACTAAATAGAATAATTCAAGGCGACGATGTAGGGACATTCTTTGAACCTTGGCCTAAAAGAAGTTCCGGGGCACGGAGGCGGTCTCTCGGAAGTGCGTTTGTGAAAGGTAAATTAGTTGTAGATGAGGGAGCCGCGAAAGCTCTACTAACCGGGAAGTCTAGTTTGTTAGCGATTGGTGTCACAAATGTTCAAGGTTCATTCGGGTCAGGAGATGTTGTGGAAATTGTTGATCCTAATAATTCAACGATTGCACGGGGTGCAGTAGCGTATCCTTCAGACGTAGTTAACCTATTTAAAGGGCAACAGTCTGAATCTGTGAGAGATATTATTTCGTCTCCCAATTTTGAAGGAAGATTTGTCGGTGATGAGATAGTTCATATTGATAATATGGTATTAATTTAGAGGACAGAATAGCAGTATTTGGTAACGAGAGGAAATCTTATGAGTGATGAAATCTCTAAAGAACTAAAAGAAAAAGTTCAAATAGCTAGAGATGCTGCCAGTATTTTGGCGCACGCTTCAACTGAAGAGAAAAACCTGACTATACTGGCGATTGCAGATTTATTAATTGAATCAAAACAGGATATTTTAGCTGCTAACTCCGTAGATTATTCAGATGGGTTGAAATCCGGGTTGTCTGAAGCAAACTTAGACCGATTGATGCTTAACGAAGAGAGAATTGAATCTATGGCAGAAGATGCTCGTTCCGTTGCTTCATTGCCTGATCCGGTTGGCGAAGACTTTGACTCAAAAAAGATGGAGAACGGACTTAAAATATCAAAAAGAAGGGTCCCTCTGGGGGTTATTGCAACAATTTATGAGAGTAGACCCAATGTAACTGTAGACATATCAACTCTTGCAATAAAATCAGGTAATTCGGCGGTTTTACGTGGAGGCAAAGAGGCTATAAATTCTAATGTTGCTATTGCTAATCTGATAAAGAGGGCTCTCAAAAATTCTTCTTTGCCGGATGGATGTATAGATCTTATAGAATCGACTGATAGGAAAATCGTTTCAGAAATGTTGGCTTTTCGAGGAGGAATAGACCTGTTGATCCCCCGCGGTGGAGCTGAACTGATACGATTTGTAGCTGAAAATGCGTCTGTTCCTGTAGTTACTGGAGGAGTAGGTGTATGCCATATTTATGTAGACTCCAAAGTTGACATCGAAAATGCAGTTAGTATATTGGATAATGCAAAAGTCCAAAGACCTACGGTTTGTAACGCTCTTGATACGATCCTAATTCATTCTGAAAATGCTCCTGAGATACTGAGCGCAATTGAAAAAAAATGGGGTCAAAAAGGAACTGTAGAAGTTCATGCGGACGAACGAGCGTTTGGTATGTTAACAGGAGATACTAAATTGGTTGTTAAACCGGCAACCTCCGATGATTGGGGCCAAGAGTTTCTTGCTTTAACCGTTGCTATTAAAATTGTTGATTCGATGGACGAAGCTATAGCTCATATAGCGCAGCATGGAGATCATTCGGAAGCGATTCTTACTCACAACAAGGAGAATGCAGAGAGGTTTTTGAATGAAGTTGATTCAGCTGCTGTTTATGTAAATGCTTCTACTAGGTTTACTGATGGTGGGCAGTTTGGATTAGGTGCCGAAGTCGCTATTAGTACTAATAAATTACATGCGCGCGGGCCTATGGGACTTCAGGAATTAACCAGTTATAAATGGATCATATTGGGTGACTGGAATGTTCGTTCTTGATCCTGTGCATCACGACTATAATTGTGTTTAATTACGGCGTGGTTAATAATTTAACGCAAGTATATGGTTTGTAGAATATAATCACTTTATGGCATTTGGTGAAATGTCCAGGATCAGTCGAGTTTATACCAAATAGTTATACTTGGAGGAATGTTAGTAAATGCGTGTTGAAAAAGACTCAATGGGTGAAATGCAAGTACCAGACGAAGCCTTGTGGGGTGCGCAAACCCAGCGGGCAGTCGACAATTTCCCAATTAGTAAACTTCGTTTTCAAAGGCAATTTATTAGATCTTTGGGAATGCTCAAAATGGCTGCTGCAGAGGTTAATAAAGACTTACAAGGATTGGATCAGGAAATAGCAGACGCTGTTGTATCAGCAGCTAAAGAAGTTCTAGAAGGATCCCTTGATAAACATTTTGTTGTAGATATTTTCCAAACAGGTTCTGGGACTTCAACTAATATGAATGCAAATGAAGTTATTGCGAACCGGGCTATTCAAATATTAGGTGGAGAGGACGGCACTAAAAACGTTCACCCCAACGATCATGTTAACCGAGGACAATCATCCAATGATGTTATTCCTAGTGTTATGCAGCTAGCAGCAGCAGAAATGATTTCTAATGATCTGATTCCTGCGCTAACTAGATTAAAGGACTCCTTTGAAACTAAATCTAAAGAATTTTGGTCTGTAGTCAAAACAGGGCGTACACACTTGCAAGATGCTACACCTATACGATTGGGCCAAGAATTTTTGGGTTACGCAGGTCAGATGCATAGATCGATAGAACGTCTAATTTCGGCAGTGAATGAGCTTACAGAATTGCCATTGGGCGGGACAGCGGTTGGTACAGGGATAGGTTCAGAGCCAGAATTTGCATCCAAGGTATGCGATTTGTTATCTCAACAAACAGGTTTGAATGTAAGAGAGACCACTAATCACTTCCAAGCTCAGAACACACTTAATATAGTGGTTCAATCTAGTAGTGCAGTTAATACTTTGGCGGTTAGTTTGCTAAAAATTGCTAATGATATTCGTTGGCTTGGTTCAGGTCCCCGCGCCGGATTCGGAGAACTATTGTTGCCTGAAGTTCAACCAGGCTCTTCTATAATGCCTGGTAAGGTTAACCCAGTGATAGCTGAATCCCTATGTCAGGTAGCAATTCATGTTATGGGTAACCACTTAACGGTAACCCTTGCCGATGCCCAGGGCAGTAACTTTGAACTTAATGTGATGATGCCAGTGGCAGCATATAATTTTATTGAATCGATTTCTTTACTTGTGTCCGAGGCCGACAATTTTAGAACTAAATGTATCGACGGAATTGTAGCTACTGAAAAGGGTCCTGCGTCAGTAGAGGCTGGTTTAGCAATTTGCACTGCACTTGCTCCCGTCATAGGGTATGATAATGCGGCTGCTATAGCAAAAGAGGCTGCCAAAACCGGTGAAACAATTAGACAGGTTTCTAGAAGGATGACGGATTTAAGTGACAAAGATCTTAATCGTATTCTTGATCCGAGTACGATGACTGAGACTGGAATTGCCGAAAAATAATAGCTTTAATATATCCAAAGACAAACCAACATAAATTTGTCATTTTTAGTAAAGAGTAAATGGAGAAAGCGGTGTCTACTAACAAAGCCTCAAAAACAAATATTCTAGTTATTGAAGATCTTCATGTCGAAGTTGAGGGTAAAGAAATACTCCATGGGGTGAATCTTTCTGTTCCTAAAGGACAGGTCCATGCTGTAATGGGACCAAATGGCTCTGGGAAAAGCACCTTGGCTAATACTTTAATGGGACATCCTAGGTATAAAATTACCAAAGGAAAAATTATTTTTGATAACCAAGATATAAGCCTATTGTTACCTGATGAGCGATCGGTAAAAGGCTTGTTTTTAGCTTCTCAGTATCCAACAGAAATCCCTGGAGTGACGCTTATAAATTTTATTCGCCAAATGGTGAATGCACGCCTAGAGGAAGAGATGCCTTTAATGGAATTCCGTAAAATGGTTAATGATCATATGGATACTCTTGGTATGGATCGTGAATTTGCCACGCGCTATGTTAATACGGGATTTTCAGGTGGAGAAAAAAAACGAAGTGAAATATTACAGATGGCTGTCTTACGACCGAGTTTAGCAATAATGGATGAGACCGATTCGGGGCTAGATATCGATGCACTTAGAATTGTTTCAGATGGAGTTAATCAACTTATAGGCCCTGATATGGGAGTTCTATTGATAACCCACTATACTCGGATTCTTGAATATATTGATCCGACAGTCGTCAACGTTATGATGGACGGCCAAATTGTTAAATCTGGAGGACCTAAATTAGCGCATGATCTTGAAACTCATGGGTATGATCTTGTTCGTCAGGAAAAAGATGATTAGTAATCCGATTTAATTTTGGAATCTAGGTTAATTTGAAAAGGAGTTAGAGTTCTTGAAAGAGATGTCAGTCAGGAATGATTTCCCAATTATGGAGCGTTTGATTCATGACAAACCTCTTACTTATCTTGATAGTGCCGCAACCTCCCAGAAGCCGGCGGTAGTGATTGATGCTTTGGCTGATTTTTATAGAAATAATAATGCCAATGTACACAGAGGTATTTATACACTTAGTGAAGAATCAACCCTTGCTTATGAGACCACAAGAGACAAAGTCGCGAAATTTATTAAAGCTGGTTCAGAGCGAAATATTATTTTTACAAGGAACACAACTGAATCTTTGAATCTTGTCGCTTATTCATGGGGTCGAGAACATATAAAACCGGGAGACGAAATCCTGATTACTCCTATGGAGCATCATTCTAATATTGTTCCTTGGATGATTTTATGTAATGAGATGGGTTCCATAATTAAATATATTCCGCTTGATGATGATGGAACTTTAGATCTATCTAATTTAGATGAATTGATATCGGAGAAAACAAAGATAGTATCCCTGACACATATGTCTAATGTGTTAGGGACAATTAATCCGATAAAAGAGATCATCGCGAAAGCTAATAAAGTTTCAGCTCTATCTGTTGTAGATGGAGCACAAGGGGCACCCCATTTACCAGTAGATGTGGTTGATTTAGATGTTGATCTTTACGCATTTTCAGCGCATAAGATGCTGGGACCAACTGGGGTAGGTGTTCTATATGGAAAAGATGAAGTCCTCTCTTCAATGCGCCCATTTTTGGGAGGAGGAGAGATGATTGATGAGGTCTACGAGGATAGATTTACCTGGAAAGAAGCGCCATTAAAATTTGAAGCTGGAACTCCTAATTTTGCTGATGTTGCTGCCTTTGGTGTGGCGATCGACTATTTGGAAAACATTGGTATGCACAATGTTCGTAAGCACGAGATTGATATAACGAATTATGCTATGGAACAAGTTAAGAAAATTGATCAAAGTATAAAGATTTTTGGACCTGAAAATTTAGATATTCGTGGTGGTGTACTTGCATTTGATTTTCCAGGAGTACACCCTCATGATGTTGCGCAGATGATGGATTGGGATGGAATTCAGATTCGAGCCGGCCATCATTGTGCGCAGCCACTTATGCGTAGACTTGGAGTTTCTGCTACTGCAAGGGCAAGTTTTTATATTTATAATAACGAAGAAGACGTCGACCGGTTTGTTGATTCCTTAAAAAAAGGAGGTGAGTACTTTGGTGATGCCTCCCGATGAACCTAAATTTGATGATCTGTATAAAGAATTAATACTGGATCATTATCGATATCCTCATAATCGAGGAGTGTTGGAAAAACCTGATGTAGATATGCAGCAGCATAATCCAGTTTGCGGTGATAAAATCCGATTAACAGCGATTATAAAAGATGGTGCCATTTCCCAAATAGAATTTTTAGGACAAGGTTGTGCTATATCTCAAGCTTCTGCATCGATGCTCACTGATAGGGTTAAAGGTTTGAATTTAGGTGACGTAGATAAGCTTTCAATTAATTTTAGAGACATGTTAAAGGGCGGCAAACCTGACGAACAATTAATGCAAGATTTAATGTCATTACAAGGAGTCTCTAAATATCCGATTAGAATAAAATGCGCTGTTTTGGCTTGGGATACCCTTCAAGAAGCATTAGGATTAAAATAATATTAGATTGATACATAAGGATAAATGTTATTCAGTTGGAGTGAGTTAATATGTTTATTTTAAATTTTCTGAAAGATTATGAGAGGATCGCACGATTTAGGTGGGGTAATTTTGAGGGGATGAGAGGCCCAGGTCCTGTATGGCTTATACCAATAGTGCATGCGGGTATTCCTATCGATTTACGGACAGAAGTTATTGATATCCCACCGCAGACAAATATCACAAAAGATAATGCACCCATAGATATCGATTTCCTATTATATTTGAGAGTCAAACAAGAAGAAGCGCACAAAGCAATTCTTGAAGTTGCAAACTATAAGCTGGCAGTTATTGGATTGGCTATTACCACTTTAAGAGCTGTGGTAGGAGAGATGACAGTTGATGATGTTTTGTCCCAAAGAGAGCGAATCAATAAAGTGCTTACAGCAAAGCTTGGTGAAGAGACTTCGAGATGGGGTATTCTTGTTACAAACGTAGAGATAAAGACAATAGAACCGGCAGCTGATATTCAAGAAGCCATGAATCGTCAAATGTCTGCTGAAAGACTAAGACGTGCCGTGATAATTGAAGCAGAAGGTACTAGGAAGGCCGCAGTTACCGTTGCAGAAGGGGAAAAAGAGGCCGCAATATTGAATGCGGAGGGCCAGAGGCAAAGTGAAATACTTTCAGCAGAAGGCGATCAACAGGCGGCTATATTAAGAGCAGAGGGCTTTAGTAACGCTTTGGCCCGAATTGAGGTTGTTGCTAAGGATGTATCGCCAAATTTGATGAGTCTCCAGTACTTTGACACCCTTAAAACTATGGGAGAGGGTGAGGCCACTAAGTATATATTCCCTTTGGAATTCACTAACCTTTTGAACTCTTTTATCCAGAGTAGAGATATATAAGAATTAATAAACTACTCTAGTTTGAGTGGAAGATTCATATATAAATTTTCTATAATTAATCTAGCGTTCCCGTTGTTTTGCAGCGCTAATTGTGCTTTTTCAATTGCTCTTATAGCTCCGACGGCTTCAACAAGGTCTATGCTCAGTTTTTTGAGATCTTCTTTTGTCAGTAATTCACTTTTTACCGATATATCTTGATTGAGGTTTATTTCTTTCGATGAGATTATTGCATCTCTCCAGAATACCATCCAGGTATCCATAGATGCTAAAACACCTCGTTTATTCCCTCGATAATTTTGCGCCGCCTCTTCTGCTAATTTTATTCTCGCAGAGATTGGTTGAGTGAGTATATTAGGCATATACATGTAATCCGAATACATGTCGTTTAACAAAGAGGCGTTCTCGGCAAAATTCAATGCTTTTTGTATATGCCCACCGGTAATTTTTGATAGATGAGAGGCTAAATCTGGTTCTATGCCGTTTTTTATTAGTGATGATTTAACCTCGTCAAATGATATGGGTTTTACTCTTAAGATTTGGCATCTTGAGGCAAGCGTGCTGTTTGAAATTGACTCGTCCTCTGTAGTCAAGATAAAAATTACGCTGGCCGGAGGTTCCTCAAGGATTTTTAACAGGATATCTCTGGTTTCTTTAAGCATGGTTTCCACACCATGAATAATTATGATTTTCCGATCTGCTTCTAAAGGACTTGTTATAGCAAAATATCTTGGAGGAATATCTTCATCTCTTTTTTCTAATTCTTTGATTTGCTCGCTTGTTATGTCTCCTAGAAGTCGTCTGATCCGGTCTATTCCTATGAATCCTGTTGAGCCAGGTTGAATGGTTAGTAAATCTGGGTGTAATTCTTTATCAATGTTCACGCAATGTCTGCATTCGTGGCAGGGTGGGTCGTTGGATTTACAAAATATTGCCTGTGAAAATTCTTTAGAGAGAGCCATTGTCCCTGCTGTGGCCGGACCTATCAACAGGTATGCATGAGCTAGTCTCTCACGTTTTATACTTTGTTGTAGAAAGCCTACAGTTTCTTTTGTTGCTGGACTGTTCCAAGGCATAACTAAACCACGTCAAACTTTAATATGTCTTCAATTGTTTCTCTACGCCTTATAACACGGAAAGCGCCTTCTTTTAAAAGTACCGCTTCTGGTTTTCGAGAAGAATTATAGTTGGATGCCATAGCAAGGGAATATGCCCCAGATGCAGGGATTGCTAAGAGTTCATTAGGATGTGGTGCCGGTAAATTGTAGTCCTTTACTAAGATGTCACCTGATTCGCAGTACTTTCCAGATATCGTAACAATTTTTGTTTCTTCCTCACCCATTCTTGTGATTAGTGCCGCCTCATATTTTGAGTCATAAATTGCGGGCCGGATGTTATCTCCCATTCCTCCGTCAACTGAAACGTAGGTTCGTATGCCTGGAATTTCTTTAATTACTCCAGTTCTATAAACGGCGATCCCAGCTCGACTAATTATAGAACGACCTGGTTCTATACTAAGCTTGGGTAATTCTAAATCCAATGATACGCACAGGTCTCTAATTTGATTACAAATGGTATCTGCATATACTTCTGGGTCTGGAACTTGATCCGATACAAGATATTTGGAAGCGAATCCACCTCCAGGACTAAATTCCTCCATGATAAATCCATGTGCTTGTTTCATTTTAGAAGCGAAATCAAAAGCAATTTCTATAGCTTTTTTGTAAGGAGATAATTCAAAAATAGGGGATCCAAGATGGAAATGCAGGCCTTTTGGAATTATATGATCGGATTCCATCGCTTTTACTATTATTTTTTCTGCTTCACCTGTCTCAATCGGTATTCCAAATTTGCTATCGAGAACACCCGTAGTTGTTTTTTGGTGAGTATGTGGATCGACTCCTGGGGAAACCCTGAATAGAATCTCCTGAGTCCTATTGGTTTCTTGTAACACTTCCTCAAGGAGATCCAGTTCATAACTATTATCAACTACTATTCTGCCTACACCTGCAACCACAGCCTGGAGAAGTTCAGATCGTGATTTATTGTTTCCATGAAAGAACGTCTTGTCTAGATTTAGTTCCGCAGCTTCTACGGTAGATATTTCTTCTCCGCTTACCACATCAAACCCCAACCCTTCTTCCGCAAGGATTTGTAGTATGGCTACGTTGGACCATGCCTTGCATGCGTATACAATTTGAACGTCCGAATAGCGGTCGCTAAAAGCTTTTTTGAATCTTTTTGCAGTTGTACGGATTGTGTTTTCATCAAAAATATATAATGGAGTACCTCTTTCAGTTGCCAGTTCAGCAATGTCAATATTTGAGATGCTTAAATGGCCATTTGAGGTAACATTTGAACCTATTGGGAATATATTCAGTATGTCGGATCCAGGCATCGATTTCTCCTATCCATTGTTATTGATTATTTGGTAGATAGGAGAATGATCTTCTCCGCTACCTTGATCGTTTATCAAACGACTTACTTCCTTCTCGGTTTCCAACTTTATTATATGTGCCTCTATTTGTTTTTTTGAAGCCTCAAGCAAATATCCAGTTAAATCACGTTTACCATATATGTTCTCCCAAATCCCCCCTAATGAAGTTGGTTTTATTTGGAGAATATCTAATATTTGTTGGTCACGGTCTTCTCTGATTTTGATCAGATTTTCAAGTCGCTCTGTTGCTAAAGATATAGGGTGACCGTGGAAAGAGAGTATGAGATCTACTTTAAGCATCTGAATTCTTCTGAGAGAATCCAGATAATCCTTCATGTCACCTCCTTCGGTGGGATCTATGGCAGTTGAAGTATTTGGTAGTATGCAATCCCCAGAGAATAAAACTCCTTCATTCTGAAGAAGGTAACAGGAGCTTCCTGGAGTATGGCCTGGAGTATTGATTGTTTGAAGTTTGCGGCTTCCAAGATCTATTGTTTCACCGCCTCTTAAAATTTTGGTTACCAGCTGACCATTAGAATCATTATTTATTTTTCCGTGATCATGTTGGCTAGAAATTATTATCCCGTTTGTGATTTCTTTAACAGACTGAGCACCACTCCAATGTTCTTCGTACCAGTCTGTTATCAATATATATTTAATCGGTTTACTTTTATGAAGTTGGTTTATTTGACTCTCGATCGTTTTTGCCAAGTCGTCTTTATATCCAGGATCAATAATCGCCCTGGAATTATCCCCCTCGATCACATAGATGTTGTTTTGATCATTAGCACCGCCAGTCCTAATTGTGATGGATTCAACTCCGCGAAATATATTTTCCATTTCCCACACCTCGAATTTTCCTATCATATCAATCTTCTTGATCATGAACGTTGATTAGTTATATATTATCCCATGCTTAGACAATAGTTCATCTTTAATTCGTGGTAGTATTGTGCATAAATCTTTATAGGATAAAAATGCAGCCAAGCAATTTAATTAGATTAATTAAGCTAGAAGTTGGCGAGTATTCGAACAACTGCTACGTGTTAATTGATCCGTCTACTAACATTAGTGCCATCATAGATGCTGCCGCGGATCCGGATGCGATTATGGAAGCGTTGGAAGGTACATCCCTCGCGTTAATTGTGACGACTCATAGACATCAGGACCATTGGGGTGCTTTAGAGAGAATCAAAAACCAATTCCCGGACGCTTCGGTAGCAGCTCATTCGAAAGATGCAGCATCCCTGCCTTTGACTCCAGATATCTTTCTGGAACATGGTGACACATTGCAAGTTGGTAGTATACCGCTTAGGGTTATTTTCACGCCTGGCCACACCGAAGGCAGTATTTGTTTGGTTTCTGGTTCATTATTATTTACAGGTGACACTTTGTTCCCTGGTGGGCCTGGTCATTCGGATAGCCCGGAATCTCTAAAAACAGAGATAAATAGTATTGTAACTCACTTGTATAAATTAGATCCTGATATAGATGTCCTGCCAGGACATGGTGTTGCAACGACAATTTTTGAGAGCAAATTGGAATACGCGAAATTTGCTAGTAAAGAGCATGATGAGGATCTACACGGTGACGTGGTTTGGAGTAAAAGCTAAGTTGGATAATAATCAAGATGCTTCAAAATTGTATAATCGTACCGTAATGCCTGATGGCCTTAGGATCGTTACAGCTTCGATGCCATCAACCAGATCTGTTTCAGTAGCTTTTTATATTGGTGCTGGGTCACGCTACGAAAATGATCCTGAATCAGGTGTTTCACACTACTTAGAGCACATGCTTTTTAAAGGCACTTCGAAAAGACCTCGTCCCAAGGATGTTTCTGAAACCATCGAGCGGGTAGGAGGCTATATTAATGCTGGTACTGAGCGAGAGTTAACAGTTTATTGGTCAAGAGTTGCAAGAGACCATATGCCAGTAGCAATGGATCTTTTGACAGACATGTTGCAAAATTCAACTTTTGAACTTTCAGAGATTGAAAAAGAACGTCAAGTGATACTGGAAGAGTTACATCAAGTAAATGATGTACCCAGTCAGAAAGCTTTTTTGCTTAACGATTCCTTGTTGTGGCCTAATCAGCCTCTAGGGAGAGATATAGGTGGCACGCCTGAAACTGTTAACTCAATTACGAAGAATATGATGCTTGATTATATGAAGGATCAGTATCGGCCTAATAATGTTGTTTTGGTTGTTGCAGGACAAATCGATCACTCAGAAGTGGAGGACTTGGTATCACGCTCCTCTTTGAATCTACAAGACATTGGAAGAAGAGAACTGATTCCTGCGGTGGAAACTGAATTAGATAATCCAATTATTGTTGAGTATAGACCTACGGAACAGGCTCATATATGTTTGAGCTTTCCTGGTATAAGCATAATGGACCCGGATCGGTATTCTCTGGATCTTCTGAATACGGTTCTGGGTGAAGGAATGGCTAGCAGACTGTTCCTATCTCTTAGGGAAGATAAAGGCCTTGTATACGAAGTTGGTTCTTCAGTATCAAAATTCACCGACACGGGTTCAATGACCGTTTACGCCGGTACAGATCCAGCTAACGCAAATAGTGCTATAGAGGGAATCATTACAGAACTTAGTAGAGCTGTTGAGAACATTGATCAGACTGAATTAGATAGGGCGCGTGAGTTAATAAAAGGGCGTTTATTTTTGGGCCTAGAAGATACGAGAAGTGTTTCGTCATGGCTTGGGGGTCAAGAATTACTGTTAAACCGTTTGCGCTCACCAGACGAGGTGGCATCTCAACTTGACGAACTAAATTTGGAGGATCTACAGAGAGTAGCGAAACGTTTATTTAGGCAAGAATTGTACAGAGTTGCCATAGTCGGGCCTTATAAATCAGATAAACAGTTTCGGCGACTGCTATAATGTAACAAAGGTGTTGAGATGGGAAATTTAGTAAAACTTTTTACGGTAATGGTCGTCACAGGGATCATTATTGAGGAAATAAAAAAGGAAGATGGCGTAGAGCGTTGGACGGGGAAATCCCTCGGTTTTGTTCCGTATGATCTTCGCCCGCCAGCTCTTTCAAAGATTAAAGAAAGTTACTGGGATACTTCGAGTAATGAAGTGTTCTCTGGTAAAGTTTCAGGTATTGGATGGGCCATAAATTTTGCTGCATTGCGTAAGCTCCTCTCTTATTTAAAGTGAATGGCTGAACCTGGAAAGCAATATAGATATTATGTTTAAATTTACTCAAGTAACAAAGCAATTCTCAGCGACCAAGGCGCTTGATCAAGTTAATTTAATTTTAAATGAAGGTGAAATTCTTGGTTTTCTGGGCCCTAATGGTGCGGGTAAAACCACTGCAATAAGAGTGATGACGGGGTTCATAAAACCTACTTCGGGTGAGGTTTCATTTTTGGGTAAAGATGCTTGGGTGGATCGTGCAGAGATAGCCCGCCACATAGGATTTGTCCCAGATTCAATGAACACGTATCAATCTAATCTGGGCTCTGACCTACTTGATTATTGGTCCGATTTACAAGGGGTCGATCCTGTTTATAGAGAGGAGCTTCTGGACCGATTAGATTTCCCCAGGGATGCCCTTTTAAGACCTGTGAGGACTTATTCCCAAGGTATGGCTAAGAAATTGTCCATTGTACAAGCCTTACAGCATAGCCCGAGGGTCATAATTCTTGATGAACCTACCACCAGCTTAGATCCTCTTGTCCAGCAGACTTTGTTTGGTATTTTGAAAGAGTTTAAAAGCAAAGGCTCAACTATTTTTATGTCTAGCCATAATCTTAATGATGTTCAGCGGATTTGTGATCGAATCGCTATGATAAATAATGGGGCAATAATTGCTGAAGGAAATATCGCTGATATGATCGATAAATTAGAGCGTAATATCGAGGTCAAATTTCCCACATCAAAGATTCCAGATTTGTCGATGATTGAAGGGGTAACCAATATTAATTTAGACCAAAATATTGTTCATTTGAGAATTAAAGGACCTATCAAACATTTGCTTCAAGTTCTCCAGTCTGAAACTGTTGAGGATTTAGTGATAGAACGCCCAAACTTAGATAGTGTATTTCTTTCGTATTATCAAACTGAGGAGAAATAGAGTGGTCTACGTTTTACTCTTTAGTTTACGGGTGGTTTGGCGCCCAACGTTTTTTGTAAGCCTTATAATTTTGCTTTTTTTGCTATTGATCAGCTTTGTCTGGAATTCTCTAGGTGATACCGTTGCAACAATGGTGGAATTATTACCTAATGACTTTCAAAACGTACTGGAATCCCAATTTGGGTTTATGCCCACCGCTGGTATAGAGGGCTGGCTTGCTAGTGTTAGTAGGCATCCAATATTTATAGTAGTTTTTACCGCTTATTCGATATCTGTTGGAGCATCAGCTATCGCTAAGGAAATTGAAACAGGAGATATTCTGTTCTCTTTGTCAAAACCTATCTCTCGAATTTCATTTATTAGCGGGAAAATACTTGCATCTATAATAGGTATTTTCATATTGCAATTAGTATTTTTGGTTGGCTTACTGGCGAGCTTAAGTTTTTTTGGGGTGAACGATAACTCTGGTGTATTTATATACCTGGTTATTAATAGTTTCTTACTTTTTATTTTAATTAATTCAATTGCTGTATGTTTTTCTTCTTTTGGAAATGAGTCGTCCTGGGTATTAGGTCGTACTGTGATGGTGGTCTTGCTTATGTATTTCATTGATTTTATATGTAATATTTGGGAGCAAGTAACTGATCTAGGAGTTATCTCATTTTTTCACTACTATCAACCCAGTGATATAGTACTGGATCAAACACCTCCTTGGCAGGATTTTGGGGTTTTAATTGTGTCCAGTATTAGCATATATATATTGGCCGGAGTATTATTTCGAAAACGAGATATCTAGGAAAATATGCTAGTTTACAAAGCTAAGTTGTGTTATAGTCCGCCGGGTTGGCAATGGGAGTCTATTAAGTGGGGGGTCGTATGACTTTAGAAGACAAAGTTCTTATTTGCGTTGACTGCGAGAATGAATTTATTTTCACTGTTGGAGAGCAGGAATTTTATCAAGAAAGAGGTTTTGAGAACGAGCCAAAAAGGTGTTCGCCATGTCGAGTAGTTAGGAGATCGGATCTTAATACAAGGCGTGGGGAGAATTCTGGGGGAGCTCGTGGGCCTCGACAAATGTACCCAGCAGTCTGTGCAGAGTGCGGTAAAGAAACAGAAGTGCCTTTTGAACCTAAAGGGATTAAGCCAGTCTATTGTTCCGACTGCTTCGCTAAGCAACACTGAATGGTTGGCAGCCATCGTTTATTCGTATAACATGTGAAAATAACTTTTAGTTTATTTGGAGAGTGTTTATGACCTACGTATTCCTTCGAGATGGGGAGTCCCAAGAGGGATTGGTTAAGCGATTTCGATCTGTTGTAGAACGGTCAGGTATTTTGCGACAAGCAAAAGAAAAAAGACACTTTGTTTCTAAGCAGGAAAAGTTACGAATGAAAGCCAGGAAAGCAAAGAGGCGTGATAAGAACTAATCCTGGTTAACCGCGGCTTTATTATCTAAATATTTTTATAGTGGTCGTTCATGATATTGGAATCTGATTTATATAGAACGGTGTTGGGCCGGTTTGCTTCGGGTGTTACCGCTGTAGCAACAGCCTACAAAGGAAATTTTCACGGGACCACCGTAAGTGCTTTCTCAGCTGTCTCACTTTCCCCCCCCTTAATAATGATATGTATAAACAATGACTCAGACATTAATGAACTTATTTCTAAAAGCGGCTTATTCTCCGTTAATATTCTAAGTGAAGAACAAATCGAAATTTCACGGGCATTAGCCCAAAAGAACTTTAATCACCAGCAGGAATCAAAATTAGAAGGGATAAAATTTTTTCTTGGAGGCAATGGTTGCCCAATTTTTGATGACTCGCTGGCTTTTCTTGAGTGCAATGTCCATGAAACTATTTTAGCTGGCGACCATAAGATTTACATTGCTGAAGTGGAAAGAGGCGGAGTATCCGATAAAATAGATAAACCTCTTATACATTTTGAAGGTGAATATCGATCCATGTGATCATTTTGACCCGAATATTAGGATTTAAGGTAATCACTAGCGATTATTCATTGACATAACGAGGTCGTAGACACTAGAATTCCTATCTAGCGCCTCTTGTGTAGCAAGGGGCTAAGTTTTTCTGTGAACCGGGTAAACAGCATAAGCTACGTCTCGAATTCATATTTTGGGTTTTTTGCGTGGAATAAACCGGGAAGGGTTACAGAAAGTAGTTTGGAAAATTACATAACGGGGAAAGGTAAAGTACAGATATGCCGACTGTAAATCAGTTGATAAGAAAAGGTAGAAAGCCTAAGGCTAAAAAGTCTAAAGCTCCTGCCTTACAGTATAGTTTTAACGCGTTAACTAACAGAGTGGTAAGAGGTCTGCCTTCTCCCCAAAAACGTGGCGTTTGTACTCAAGTTAGAACAATGACACCAAAAAAACCTAATTCTGCGCTTCGAAAAGTTGCACGTGTCAGGCTCACTAATGGCGCTGAAGTTACAGCGTATATACCCGGTGAAGGACATAATTTGCAAGAGCACTCCACTGTTCTAATAAGAGGTGGCAAGGTTCGAGATTTACCTGGCGTGCGGTATCACGTTATTCGTGGGGCGTTAGACTCTGACGGAGTCGAAGATCGTAAAAAGAGCCGTAGCAAATATGGATCTAAGAGAGGATAATTGATGTCTAGGCGTCGTAGAGCACAAAAACGTATTTTAACCCCTGATGCTATTTACAATAGCGAATTAATTACCAGGTTTACGAATAGGCTTATGCAAAGAGGTAAGAAAAATACCGCTCGCCGGATAGTATATGGAGCATTTAATTTAATCCAGCAAGATGGTATTGATCCAATGGAAATTTTTGGTCAGGCAATGAGGAACGCTACACCACTTTTGCAGGTTCGCCCTCGAAGAGTAGGTGGAGCTACTTATCAAGTGCCAGTTGAAGTGGCACAAGATAGAGGTGCCGCTTTGGCCATGAGGTGGTTAATTGATGCTGCCCGTGATCGAGGAGGTAGTCCTATGATAAGAAAACTGGCCGCGGAATTGACAGATGCTGCAAGAGGGCAAGGGAACGCGGTTAGGCGTCGAGAAGAACTACATAGAATGGCAGATGCGAATAAAGCGTTTGCCCATTATCGTTGGTAAATTAATCGGAAGGAATATACCTAAATGACTCAGGACGGTGGGCTAGATACCATAAGGAATATAGGTTTTATTGCGCATATTGATGCGGGTAAAACTACAGTTTCTGAAAGAGTGCTCTTTTTTACAGGAAGAACCTATAAGTTAGGTACTGTTGATGATGGCACCGCTGTCATGGATTGGATGGACCAAGAAAAAGAACGAGGTATCACGATCGTTTCTGCCGCAACAACCGTCGAATGGAACGGTCATAAAATTAATATCATAGATACCCCTGGCCATGTTGATTTCACAGCAGAGGTTGAGCGAAGCCTTAGGGTTTTAGATGGAGGGGTTGTAATATTTGATGCGAACGCTGGCGTTGAGCCCCAATCTGAGACAGTTTGGCGACAAGCCGACCGATATCAGGTTCCCAGAATCTGCTTTATAAATAAGATGGATAAAATCGGAGCAGATTTCTTCTTTTCCATTAAATCGATCCAGGAGAGATTAGCAGCCAATCCAGTTCCGGTTCAGATTCCATGGGGTAAAGAAGATGATTTTAAAGGGGTCGTTGATTTAATACGTCAAGTGGTCATTACCTGGGAAGGTGAAAACGGCGATAAAATGTCTGAAGGACCTATACCAGATGAATTGAAAGAAGATACGGCAAAATATCGTGAAATTATGATCGAAAATGCTGCCGAACACGATGATGAATTAATGGCAAAATTTTTAGAGGGTGAACCGTTATCTGAAGAAGAAATAATTAAAGGATTACGTATTGGTACAGTGAAGAGAGAGATATATCCAGTGCTTTGCGGAACTGCTTTAAGAAACAAGGGTGTCCAGCCTTTGATAGATGCTATCGTTGACTATTTACCCTCTCCAGATCAAGTACCGGCGATTGAAGGTCTAAAACCTGGGTCAGAGGAAATTGCTCTACGGGAACCTAACGTTGAAGAACCATTTTCTGCTCTTGCGTTCAAAGTCGTGACTGACCCATTTGCTGGTAGACTAGTTTATCTTCGTGTGTATTCAGGAGTATGTAAATCAGGCTCGAGCGTTATAAATACAACCCAGCAAGATAGAGAACGCATGGGCCGTTTGATCCAAATGCACTCTAACCATCGAGAAGAACTTGAAGAAGCTCGAGCTGGTAATATTGTTGCTGCAGTTGGATTAAAGAATACTTCTACAGGCGATACGATATGTGACACTGATAATCCAATCTTGTTAGAGACTATACAATTTCCTGAACCAGTCATATCTGTTGCTATTGAGCCGAAGTCGCGTGAAGAAGAAGAAAAATTAATTGATGCACTGGTAAAACTCCAACAAGAGGACCCAACTTTCCATTCTGCTCACGATCAAGAGACAGCTCAAACTGTTATATCTGGGATGGGTGAATTACACTTAGAAATAATCGTAGATCGACTTAAAAGAGAGTTCAATGTTGCTGCGCAAACTGGTCGTCCACAGGTGGCATATAGAGAAACAATAAAACAGAGCGCTAGGGCAGAAGGACGATACGTTCGACAATCCGGTGGGCGTGGCCAATACGGACATGTTTGGATTACCGTAGAGCCCTTAGAGACTGGCTCAGGTGTCGAATTTGTAAATAAAATAGTAGGGGGAACTATACCCAAAGAATACATTCCAGCTGTTGAAGCCGGGGCTCGGGAAGCAGCTATGAATGGAATCCTAACGGGATTTTCTATGGTAGATCTTCGGATCACTTTAGACGACGGCTCTTTCCATGATGTTGATTCATCAGAGATGGCTTTTAAAATGGCGGGCTCCATGGGCTTTAAGGCTGCTGCTAATAGGGCGAAACCTGTAGCTTTAGAACCTGTTATGGCTGTAGAAGTTGTTACACCCGAAGAAAGTTTGGGAGATGTTCTTGCAGATATAAATGGGAGACGTGCCCAAATCCAAGGTATGGAACGACGAGGAGATTTGCAAATCATAAATGCGTTTGTTCCTCTGGGAGAGATGTTCGGATACGCTACTACTCTGAGGTCTTCTTCACAGGGCCGAGCTAATTATAGTATGCAATTTGACCATTACGCTGAAGTCCCTAAGCATATAGCAGAGTCAGTTTCAGTTGCGGCAGGGGCGAAGTAGATTATGACTAACACTAAAAACCAAAAAATACGAATTACACTCAAAGCTTTTGATCATAAACTTCTGGATTCTTCTGCCATTCAAATTGTAGAGGCAGCTGAGGGGACAGGCGCTCAGGTTTCTGGCCCGATTCCAATGCCTACAAAGATAAAGAAATTCACTGTTTTAAGCTCGCCACATGTCGATAAAAATGCTAGAGAGCAGTTTGAGATGCGAACCCATAAAAGAGTTATTGATATTTTAGATCCAACTACTAGGACGATTGATTCACTAACTCATTTGGATTTACCTGCTGGTGTTGATATCGAGATAGAATCGTAAATATTTGGAGAATACTGATTGATATGTTGAATGCTTTATTAGGAACAAAATTGGGTATGACTCAATACATCCACGATGATGGAATAGTCTCTGCTGTAACCGCCATAGAGGTGGGCCCTTGTGTAGTTACCCAGGTAAAAAATACCTTAAAAGATGGCTATGACAAAATACAAATAGGATATAAACAAGTTGCGGAAAAAAAGATGTCGAACCCTGAAAAAGGTCACCTTAAAAAGAATGATCTAGATTTATTTAAATATCTTCGGGAGGTTGATTCTCTAGATTCTAATGATGCACAGATTGGTAATGTTGTAACAATCTCTCAAATATTTGAAGTGGGTGACATAGTAGATGTGGTCGGCAAATCAAAAGGTAAAGGTTTTGCTGGAGTGGTTAAAAGATGGCATTTTGCTGGTGGACCAAAAACCCATGGCCAGGGAGATAAGTGGAGAGCCCCTGGTTCCGTTGGCCAAGGGACTACCCCTGGAAGAGTTCGAAAAGGAAAGAAAATGGGTGGTCACCTAGGTGATAAACGGAGCACCGAAAAAGGTATAAAAATTGTAGCTATGGATGAAGAGAGAAACCTTCTTTTTGTTAGAGGGTCAGTCCCTGGAGCTGCTTCAGGATTAGTGTTGGTGCGCAAACAGAGGCGGAACGGGAAATAATGAAAAATGATGTAAAAAATATTTCAGGTGACGTCATAAGCCAAATTGAGCTCGATGCTCTTCTTTTTGATGTTGAAATGAATCAACCATTGGTTCATCAGGCTTTGGTTCGCCAGAGAGCGAACTCTAGAACTGGAACCCATTCTACAAAAACTCGAGCTGAAGTACGAGGTGGTGGTAGAAAGCCGTGGAAACAGAAAGGCACTGGTCGTGCAAGAGCTGGTAGTATTAGATCCCCAATTTGGAGATCTGGCGGAGTAGCGTTTGGCCCTAAACCTCGGAGTTACAGACAAGATTTGCCCGTTAGAATGCGACGGCAGGCTTTGAGATGTGTTTTGTCTGACAAACTTAGAGAAGGAAGCTTCTTAATTGTAGATGAGCTGGAAATAGAAACTCCTAAATCTAAAGAGCTTCAGCAAATTATTGATTCGTTAGGTGTAACAGGGTCGGCTTTGTTAGTTGGTAATCCTTTTTCAGAAGGCGTGATTTTATCTGCCCGTAATTTAGAGGGAGTGAAAACCCTTACTGCTTCTTATTTGAACATAGGAGATTTATTAAAATACAAGAATGTAATTATGACTGTTGATGCCGTCAAGCGTGCAGAAGAGTTGTGGGCAAAAGATGGTAAGAAAGATGGGCGTTAAATGGATAGCCACCCTTTAGAGATTCTGAGAAGGCCCATAATTACAGAAAAAATAGCTATCGCCCAAGAGGCAGGGAAGTATGCTTTTGAGGTTCATAGCAAATCTAACAAGAAAGAGATTAAGAAAGCTGTAGAAGAAGCATTCAAAGTAAAAGTACTTGCTGTTAATGTAATGAACGTTAAAGGCAAAACTAAAAGATCTGGAACTACTGTATTTAAAACACGGAATTGGAAAAAGGCGATAGTCACTTTAGCTCAAGGTGACAGAATCGAAGTTTTTGAGGGAATGTAAGGAAAACCATGGCTGTAAAAAACGTTAAACCAACATCACCAGGTCGTAGGGCTGCGGTTTTTGATGCTTTCGAAGATATAGATAAAGTAAAACCAGAAAAAACACTACTTAGACCTTTGAAAAGCAATGCTGGTCGTAATCAACGAGGTAAAATAACTACTAGGCACAGAGGTGGAGGAGTAAAACGATCTTATAGATTGATTGATTTTAAGAGAGATAAAATTGGTGTTCCTGCAAAAATAGCGTCTGTTGAATATGATCCTAACCGATCTTCAAGAATCGCATTGTTACATTATAGAGATGGGGAGAAACGCTATATTATTTCTCCTCTCGGCTTGAAAAAAGGAGATGTTGTTGTAGCGGGCCCGGAAGCAGATGTTAAACCTGGTAATTCTCTTCCTTTACAAAATATTCCTACGGGAACGACTGTGCATAATGTGGAGTTACAGTTAGGGAAAGGTGGCCAACTTGTTAGAGGTGCTGGTGTGGGAGCACAGGTTCTAGCAAGAGAAGGAAAATATACGCTTCTGAGGCTACCCTCAGGGGAATTGAGAAGAATACTTTCTGCATGTTCTGCCACCGTTGGCCAAATAGGTAATCTAGATCATAAGAATTTATCGTGGGGTAAAGCAGGTAGGAAACGCTTGAAAGGCTGGAGACCTACCGTTCGAGGGTCTGCGATGTCTCCAAGAGACCATCCTCACGGAGGTGGAGAAGGTAGGTCACCTATTGGTATGCCTAGTCCAAAGTCGCCTTGGGGTAAGCGAACTTTAGGGAAAAGGACCCGGAGAAATAAGAAGAGTACCCCGTTCATTGTTCGTAGGAGAGGTAATAGGAGAAGTTAATTTATGTCTAGATCAGTAAAAAAAGGGCCCTTTGTTGATGCTAAATTGATGAAGAAAGTTGAAGCAGCTTCTCGCTCGACTGAGCGAGTTGTTATAAGGACTTGGGCTAGATCCTCAACAATTCTTGAATCCATGGTTGGGTTAAACATTTCCGTTCATGATGGGAGAAGGCATATACCTCTCTTTATAACAGAGAACATGGTTGGTCATAAGTTAGGAGAATTTGCTCTAACGAGAACATTCAGAGGTCATACCGGTCGAAATGAAAGAGTGGTTAGGTAATTTTGGAAGTATCAGCAACACAAAAGAATATGTCTATATCGGTAGCGAAACTTAGGTTAATCGTAAATTCACTAGTTGGTAAAAATGTGGAAGAGGCTTTGACGATACTTCAGTTCATGCCAAGTCCCTGGGCAAAAAATGTAGCAAAGGTAGTGCGATCAGCTGCTGCTAACGCAGAAAATAATTTTGAAATGGATCCTACGGGACTTAGGATCATAAGAGTTAATATTGGCCCAGCTCCAACTTTAAAACGATATTATCCAAGGGCTCGAGGAACAGCGGGTCCTAACTTTAAGAGGCACAGCAACATGACTGTGGTGCTTGATCAGGAGGCAACGTAAAAATGGGTCATAAAGTACATCCAAACGGATTTCGACTAGGCGTGATTAAGGACTGGCAAACTCGCTGGTTCGCTGACAGGCCGCAAATATATAGAGAGAATTTGCTTGAGGATATAAAGATCCGTGATCATATTTTGGTTAAGCACAAAGACGCGGCTGTGTCCCGTGTGGAAATAGATCGTAAAACTAATGAAGTTAGGGCGACTATTCACTCGGCCAGACCAGGTGTTGTGATTGGCCGAGGTGGGCAACGGGTAGAGGAGTTAAGGAAAGATTTAGAGGAAATTACTGGTAAGCGGATTAGAGTTGATATTAATGAGATACGCCAAGCAGAATTAGAGGCAACATTAGTTGCCCAAAGCATTGGTGAACAGATTGAAAGACAAATATCTTTTAGAAGGGCTATAAAACAGTCAGTTGCTAGAACAATGCAGTCAGGTGCTCAAGGAATAAAAGTATTGGTATCCGGCCGTTTAGGTGGAGCTGAGATTGCTCGGAATGAGAAAGCTATGGCTGGGCGAGTTCCCCTGCACACTATAAGAGCTGATATCGATTTTGGCCAAGCAGAAGCTCATACGCAAATGGGATTAATTGGGGTCAAGGTATGGATCTATAGAGGAGATGTTGTAGCGACGATGTCCTCAGCCGAGGAAGCAGCTAGGCGAGAAGCTCTTGTATCTACACCTAATGAGAATGATCAGTCCAAAGATGTAAAGGAGACCGAAGTTAAGGCTGAAGCTAAGACCGAAGTTAAGACTGAGGCCAAGGCCAAGGCTGAAGCTAAGACCGAAGCCAAGGCTGAAGCTAAGACCGAAGTTAAGACTGAGGCCAAGGCCAAGGCTGAAGCTAAGACCGAAGCCAAGGCCAAGGCTGAAGCTAAGACCGAAGCCAAGGCTGAAGCTAAGACCGAAG
>JAPYRO010000001.1:0-6352 GCA_029941095.1 Dehalococcoidia bacterium | reverse complement strand
CTAAGACCGAAGTTAAGACTGAGGCCAAGGCCAAGGCTGAAGCTAAGACCGAAGCTAAGACCGAAGCTAAGACCGAAGCCAAGGCTGAAGCTAAGACCGAAGCCAAGACTGAAGCTAAGCCCGAAGCCAAGGCTGATGCATCTTCGGATCCTTCGGTTGAAGCAGAGAATAGTGTAGCAAATGAAGACGTGGTAACTGAAAGTGGTTCCGTTAACGAAAATGAGGAATCAGAATAATGATGCAGCCTAATAAAGTTAGATACCGGAAAATGCACCGAGGGAGACGTCGTGGATTGGCTCAGAGGGGTAGTTCTATTGCGTTCGGCGAATTTGGTATACAAGCCTTAGAACAAGCATGGATCACTGGAAGACAAATCGAGGCTGCGCGGCGAGCAATGACCAGACATGTTAAAAGAGGTGGGCAAATATGGATAAGAGTATTCCCGCATAAATCTATTACTCAAAAACCGCTGGAAACCCGTATGGGTTCAGGGAAAGGTAATGTAGAAGGTTGGGTTGCCGTGGTTAAACCAGGCAGAATAATGTTTGAAATAGCAGGAGTCCCTGAAGATTTATCCAGGAGAGCAATGAAACTAGCGCAAGATAAACTCCCAATAAAAACACAGATTGTTCAACGGGAGGTTGATTAATTATTATGGATATATCTGAAATTAAGGCTTTAAATGACGAGCAAATCAAAGAAGAACTTGAAAAGGCAAGAAGAGAAGTATTTGACTTGAGGTTTCGGGCCGTCACCAGGCAACTGGATAATACATCTGAGAATAGATTAGTTAGGAAAACTGTCGCACGCTTATTAACTGTGCAGAGAGAAAGAGAGCTTCTAACAAGCGAATCTAGAGGTGAAAATGGATCGTAATACGCAAATAGGACGAGTAGTCAGTGCGAAGATGGATAAAACTGTTGTTGTGGCTGTAGATAGAAAGCGTAATCATCGACTGTACAAGAAAGCAATGACTAAGACATCAAAATTTAAAGTTCATGATGAAAACGGATCTTCAGGAATTGGTGATTTAGTAAGAATTCAAGAGACTCGGCCATTGTCTAAGGAAAAACGATGGCGTTTGATAGAAGTAATTGATAAAAGTGTGGCCGATGAAGTTTTGTCGGATGAAGGTGATATAAGATGATTCAAACGCAGTCGAGATTGCAAGTTGCAGATAATTCTGGAGCAAGAGAGATACAGTGTATTAATGTTCCTGGGGGTACAAGGAGACATTATGCGTCTGTTGGTGATGTGATAGTTGCCTCCGTTAAAGATGCGCAACCTAATAGTGCCGTAAAAAAAGGTGAAGTGGTTAGAGCGGTTATTGTAAGGGTTGTTAAACCTCATCGAAGGCCCGATGGTTCATATATAAGATTTGATGAGAACGCAGCAGTTATACTCAATGATCGAGATGCCCCTAGAGGAACTAGGATATTTGGCCCAGTTGCCCGTGAACTTAGAGAAAAGAATTTTATGAGAATCATATCTTTAGCTTCGGAGGTTTTGTAGCATGGCTGCGAAGATAAAGAAAAGTGATACCGTTTTGGTTATTGCAGGAAAAGATATAAATAAAAGAGGAGAAGTAGAGCGTGTTATCCCTGAAAAACGTAGAGCTTTGGTTCAAGGGATTAATTTAGTTAAGCGACATACTAAGACTCAACCTGGTGTACAGCAAGGTGGTATTATCGAAAAACCTAGTCCTTTGTCCCTATCTAACCTCCGCCTGGTTTGTCCACATTGTGACGAGGCAGTAGGAGTTAGTTTTATTAGATTGGATGATGGACGGAAAGTGCGGCAGTGTAAAAAATGCAAAGAGACAATAGATTAGAATATCTTCCGCCTGTTCCTTCTGGGGCAGCGGAAGACGAAGCTACTAAAGATGATGCTACTACAAAAGCACCGCCAGCTTCTCGTGCCAAAAAAACTGGTGCTGCAAAAACAAAATCTGCTAGCACTAAGACTTCGACAACAAAAGCAAAGAGGCCAAAAGCGAGTGCTAGTACTTCGAAACCCAAGCCAGTTCAAAAAAAACAGGTTCAAAATGAACGGCCAAGATTGTTTCTACAATATCGAAATGAAACTTTGGCTGCTTTGGTGACTGAATTTGGATATAAGAACATTATGGAAGCCCCCGAGGTTAAAAAAATCGTTATAAACATTGGAGCAGGTGAGGCTCGTGAAGAGGCTAGAGCACTGGAGGGAATACAGCGGGATCTGGCTAATATTGCGGGACAGAAACCTGTGGTGACACGTGCGAAGAAAGCTATCGCAGGTTTTAAAATTAGGGAAGGGCAACCTATCGGAGCAGCTGTCACTCTGAGGGGTACCCGAATGTGGTTTTTTCTAGATCGCCTGATAAGTATTGCACTACCACGAACAAGAGATTTCAGAGGTTTATCGCGTAAAGGATTTGATGGCCGAGGCGATTATAGTATGGGGCTAACCGAACAGATTATTTTCCCGGAGATCGACTTTAACACCGTTGATAAGATTAGAGGTTTACAAGTGAGCATAGTCACTTCTGCTAAATCAGATCAAGAAGGAATGAGATTATTGGAAATGCTTGGGATGCCTTTTGTTAGGCAGGAGGCGAGTTAGATGGCTAAAAAATCAAAAATCGAGAAGTGGAAGCGCAAACCAAAGTATAAAGTGCAATTTAATAACCGTTGTAATGTATGCGGTCGACCACGAGCCTATTATAGGATGTTTGGTTTATGCAGGCTATGTTTTAGGAAAAGAGCTTTGACTGGGCAGCTTCCAGGTGTAAAGAAATCGAGTTGGTAGGAGTGAATAATGGTAGTAAATGACCCGATAGCGGATATGCTTACGAGAATCAGAAATGGCTTGATGGCTCGGCATGCGACTATTTCCATACCTGCATCAACAACAAAAGTTGCTATAAGTGAATTACTAAAAAAGGAAGGATTCATAAAGGACTTTCAACTGATTGATGAAGATTCACTTGAAAAAAAGATCCGGTTAAAGATGGCTTACTTGGAATCAAATGAACCCGCAATTATTGGGCTTAGAAGAGTTAGTAGACCCGGATTGCGTGTATATGTGCAGAAAGGTGAGATACCAAGAGTGTTTGGGGGACTTGGGATAGCTATAGTTTCGACTTCGCAAGGATTAATGACTGGTAGAGATGCAAGAAAACAAGGCATAGGTGGAGAGTTACTGTGCCATGTTTGGTAACGATTATTATATGAATAAACCCGCGTACATGGAGGATATAAAATATGTCTAGAGTTGGCCTTGTTCCAATAGCGCTTCCTTCTGGCGTGGATGTTTCTATTGAGGAAAGTAAAGTATTAGTAAAAGGACCAAAGGGTACGCTTGAATATATTTTTCATAGAGCCGTAAATATCAAAAAAGACGGCGATATTGTATCTGTAAATCTTAAAGAATCGCATAAAAACGAAAAAGGAATCCATGGTTTGTCTCGCTCTTTACTTAACAATATGGTGATAGGTGTATCTGAAGGTTTTAAGAAATCTTTGGAAATTAGAGGAGCTGGTTATAGAGCTCAACCGGCCAAAGGGGGAATCACACTTTTTGTGGGATTTTCCCATCAGGTGGATTTAGTGTCTCCTGAAGGAGTGGATGTTACTGTCGAAGATAACGTAAATGTCCACGTTGAAGGAATTGATAAACAGGCAGTTGGTCAGCAAGCTGCTCGAATTAGGGCAATACGTCCCCCAGGAGTGTATACAGGTAAAGGAATCCGTTATGTTGGTGAACAAGTTCGCCGTAAACAAGGAAAGGGAGCCGGACGAAAGGAATAATATTCACGATGAGTAGAATTACATCACATAGACAAGCGAGGACCCGGCGTCATCTTAGGTTAAGGCGTCGTGTAAAAGGCACTGAAGACAGGCCTAGACTTTCTGTTTTTAGAAGCCTTAATCATATTTATGCTCAAGTAGTGAACGACAGTAATGGAGTAACCTTAGCTGCGGCCTCAACTCTGGAAAATTCGATAGTAGAAGAGACCAAAAACGCTAATAAATCAACGAAATCAAGAATGGTTGGCTCAGCCATAGCTGAAAGAGCTAAAGAAAAGGGAGTTACTTCTGTAGTATTTGATCGTGGGGGCTATCGGTACCATGGCCGTGTTCAAGAATTAGCAGAAGGTGCACGACAGGGAGGATTAATTTTTTAATGATATTTTATTTTGTGAGAGGCGGAATTCATGACACTAGGTAGATCAAGAGCATCTAGGAATCGTGGGCGTGACCAACGCGACAATTCTGATCGTTCAAACGACGGAGTTCAGGAAAATGTTGTAGATATTAGACGTGTTGCTAAAACCGTTGCTGGAGGTAGAAACTTTACTTTTAACGCTTTAGTTGTTGTTGGAGATGGTAAAGGTAAGGTTGGATTCGGGCTTGGTAGGGCCAAAGAGGTTCCTGAAGCTGTCCAGAAAGGGACTGCAATAGCAAGAAAATCTATGGTTCCAGTTAATTTAGTAGAAAGTAGCGTTCCTCAACAAATTGTAAGTAAGTTCGGAGGAGCTCAAGTGATGCTGAAACCCGCATCACCTGGGACTGGAATTAGGGCTAGCGCTGCTGTGCGAGCTGTTGTCCAAGCAGCAGGCGTAAGAGATATTTTGACGAAATCTCAAGGTAGCAGTAATCCCATAAATGTTGTTCAAGCAACATTAAAAGGTCTTCAGATGATGAGAGATCCTCGTGAAATGGCATCAATTAGACGTGTTATTAGAGGTGAAACTCCGTTGCCTCCGCTAGAGAAAATTGATGATGAAGAGGAATCTACTGTTGTAACTGACTCAACCCATAATACAAATGTAGAGGATCAAGTAGTTGCTGAGATTGATGAACAGGTTATAGAGGCTGATTCTACAGACGTTGAGGTTGTTGCTGAGATTGATGAACAGGTTACAGAGGCTGATTCTACAGACGTTGAAGCGGAATTGGATGATCAAATTAATGAGACAAAATAGGAGTTTGAAGAATGGCTAAAGTCATTGTTAAATTGACTAAAAGTCCAATAAACCAAAAATCTGACCAAGTAAAGACATTGAGAGCTTTAGGTCTCAGAAAAATGGGGGATGAGCGCGAGCATGATTATTCTCGATCTATCCGTGGAATGTTGATAAAAGTTAGACATTTAGTTACAACAGATCTTAGAGAACAAACTACTGAAGAAGAAGGTTAATAATATGCGTGAAAATGAACTGAAGCCTGCTATTGGCTCAAAGAAGAGAAAAAGACGCGTTGGAAGAGGTAATGCGTCTGGCCATGGGACATATTCAGGTAAGGGTTTAAATGGGCAAAAAGCACGATCGGGTGCTGGTCCACGTAGAGGCTTTGAAGGTGGCCAGCTCGCTTTGATAAAGCGGCTACCTCATAAAAGAGGTTTTAAGAACCCGTTTAGAATAGAATATCAGCCAGTTAATCTAGAGAAACTTGCCGAATTTGAGTCTGGTTCAGAGGTTTCTCCTGAAACTTTGAGAGAACGTGGGATTATTAAAAATATAAGAAAGCCAGTTGTAATTTTGTCCGAAGGATTTTTGGATCAGCCCCTTACCGTTAACGCCCATAGATTTTCTGTTGCTGCCAAGGAAAAAATTGTATCTGCAGGCGGCACCGTTAATGAGTTAGAAAAACCTGTTATAAGCAGGCCTCACTAGGATTACTTTATAAGATTATGAGTTTTGCAAGAGCGGAAAAACAACAAGGTCAGCGTCCGGCACTAATACAAGCCATGATAGATTCGTGGTACCAACCAGATTTGCGCGCCAGGCTGCTATTTACGTTTGCTATACTTTTGCTTTTTCGTTTTATCGCGCATGTTCCGGTTCCAGGTGCGGACCTTGAAGGGCTTCAAAGACTTTTCCAAAGTAACCAACTTCTAGGGATGTTGGATATTTTTAGCGGAGGTGCAATGAGAAATCTTTCTGTTGCAGCTATGGGTGTATACCCCTACATTACCTCCAGTATTATTTTTCAAATTATGGTTCCAGTCATACCTCGATTACGAGAGTTGTCGCAAGAAGGAGAGGCTGGACGAAGGCAGATTAATAAATATACCCATTGGGTTACAGTGCCTGTCGCTGCTGGATCAGCTTACGGGCAACTTTCTTTGCTTAGTCGTTTAGGAGTATTGGATCCTATGTGGCCGGCTGTGGGAAGTAGCGGGATGGGTTCTTTGGCCATGATACTGAGCATGACGGCGGGGACTATGCTTCTTGTTTGGCTTGGCGAACTTATAACAGAGAACGGTATAGGTAACGGGATATCCCTTATAATATTTGGAGGAATTGTAGCAGGATTGCCTCAAGTATTTGGCACAGCTCTTTTTGGTAGTAACATTACTGATATGATCC